>NC_019745.1:5140000-5431448 GCF_000317555.1 Gloeocapsa sp. PCC 7428 | reverse complement strand
CCGCTAGCAAAAAAACGCATATAGGCAACCAATTTAGCATCTACTCTACTAAGCTTGGCAACTATCTCCGGTAGCTTGTATGATTAGCCATATAGCTATTCAAGAATATCGTAGTGCCTCGCAATAGCTAAAAATAACTATAAAATTACGATACTTAAGTAAAATGTTTTGCTTAAGCTATGCTAGCTGTTTCTTAGTTTTTCTACACTAAATATATTGAGACATTAACAATCATGCCGCAAGGTACTCATAAAAGCGGAAATTTTAGAAAACTGCAAAAACAAATGACCATAAACCGCCGCAATATTGACCCACAAGCTACAAATATTTACACAAACTACGCTCAAGATGACACATCCCACAGAAAACGTAATTTATTAGCACTATTACAGCGGCAAAATGTTGGTTATGTTTTAACATTACTAACAGGAATTGGGTTAGTGAGTCTTAGTGGGTGTGCGCGACCTGGAAATATGACGCAGACCGAACAATCGAACGCGCAACCAACTCCACAGCAACCTGCGGCAAATACAACAGCGGCGATCGCCCCGACAGACCCGAATTTTGTTGTTGCAGCCGTGCAAAAGGTAGGACCTGCGGTGGTACGAATTAATGCGGCGAGGACAGTCTCGCGACAGCTACCCGCAGAACTTGATGACCCAATTTTGCGCAGATTCTTTGGAATTCAGCCGAACCCAGCCCAACCGAGACAGCGAGTTGTACGTGGTACAGGATCAGGATTTATTATTAATGCGTCGGGTCAGATTTTAACGAATGCGCACGTTGTCGATGGTGCCGATCGCGTTAGTGTCACGCTCAAAGACGGTCGTACGTTTGAGGGAGAAGTGGTAGGACAAGATACGGTGACAGATGTTGCAGTTATTCAAGTTCAAGCCAGCGACTTACCTGTTGTGCCTATTGGTAACTCAGAAACACTACAACCAGGTGAATGGGTGATTGCGATCGGTAATCCGTTAGGGCTAGACAACACGGTAACAGCAGGGATTATTAGTTCGACTGAACGCTCTACAAGTGACATCGGTGTTTCTGATAAGCGGGTTGATTTGATTCAAACTGATACAGCAATTAATCCAGGTAACTCAGGCGGTCCTTTGCTCAATGCGCGTGGGGAAGTTATCGGTATGAATACAGCGATCATCAGCGGCGCGCAAGGGCTGGGATTTGCGATTCCCATCAACACAGTACAAAATATTTCTCAACAACTAATCGCGACTGGTGAAGTACAACACGCTTATTTGGGTGTACAAATGGCGACAATCACACCAGAACTAAGGCAGCAACTTGAAATTGAAACTGGTGGTGAGATCGATGTCACCACAGATCAAGGAATTTTGATTATTCGTGTTATTCCTGATTCTCCTGCTGCACGGGCTGGATTGCGCGCTGGTGATGTTATCCAAACAATCAACAATCAACCTGTCACAACAACCGAGGAAGTACAGCGCTTAGTTGCAGGTAGTCAGGTAGGTAGCCAAATGCAAATCGGCGTCCAACGCAATGGACAATCTCAGCAAGTAGCCGTGCGGCTGGAAAATCTTCCTGTGCAAACTGAAAGTTAATGACTTATGGCAGAAATACGAGAAGTTGTACAGCTTGGTCATCCCTTACTTCGTACCAAAGCACAAGACGTTGAAAATATTCGAGATCAACGCATCCAAACTCTAGTTGATGATTTAATCGCAACTGTTGGGCAAGCAAACGGTGTCGGAATTGCTGCGCCACAAGTCGCCGAGGCTTGTCGCTTGTTTATTGTGGCTTCTCGCCCGAATCCTCGGTATCCTAATGCTCCGACAATGGATGCGACTGCGATGATCAATCCCAAAATCTTAGCGCACTCGACGGAAGTCGTGAAAGGCTGGGAAGGTTGTTTGAGTATTCCAGGTATTCGGGGGTTAGTACCGCGCTATCAAGCTATCGAAGTGGAATATAGCGATCGCAACGGTAAGCTTCAAAAGCAAGAATTAACAGATTTTGTCGCCCGCATCTTTCAACACGAACTCGACCATCTCGATGGGATTGTATTTTTAGATCGCCTGGAGAGTACTTTAGATATTGTCACTGAGCAAGAGTATCAAAAGCAGTTCGTCGCTGCGGGATAGCGATGGAAGTTTAGGAGAGTTCCAAACCTATGTCCAGAATTTATTGTCGTTGTCAAACGCTGGCTGAGATTCCTACCAAGCCTATATTTATGTTATTAACATTTATAGGTAAACAGCTATGGCTGCTTCAGTACAAGAACTTTTAGACGCCTTTGATCGCTTGACAGACTTAGAACGGTTAGATCTAGTATCGGAGATTCTAAAGCGGACGGTTGATTTAGATTTTCCGTCCTTGTCTGATGAAGATTTAGTCTAGAATGCTGAAGGGCTTTTTCTAGAGTTGGATGAGCAGGAAGCCCTGTATGAGTGGTCTTGATCGTAGTGAAGTTTGGCTAGTTGATCTAGGTTATGTAGCGAAAGTAGACCGTGTTTGGTAATTAGTATTCCTGCTCTTAATCAAGACCGTGCATTAGCAACTCTAATTCCACATACAACAAGTCCACGTGATTCGCGATTTGGGGTGCAAAACATCATTACAATTCCTCATGCAAAGCTTCTACGCAAATTAGGACGTTTGACGCCTGAGCGAATGGTAAAAGTTGAAGACATAGTGCGATTCTGGTTAGGGTTTGAAGAAAAAAATCTTGCAGAAGACAAGTAGTCTATCGGTTATTTGTAGGGGTAGTATAACAACCCTAATGCAACCCTGGTCACTTCACTGATTTATGAAGCCAATCAGCACTATCAACTATTGAGTTGCGAACCCATACGTTAGCCGTTGACAAGTTTTATCAGAAATTGGGATTCAAGACTTTTATTAGCTAGGAGCATACGACCCATCATCTACAATTGAATCAGATAAATATTATCCTTTGAGCTTACGCTGAGGCTTTGTATGTTAAGCGTGACAGTTGATGAAATTCAGCGCAATCCTTTAAAGTATCTGCGTCAAGTGGAGGCGGGTGAAACATTTGTGATTGTTCAAGCAGATAAGGCGATTGCTGAACTGGATAAGCAGCTAAGACCATTTGGTTTGTGTGCAGGCGAGTTTATCATTCCAGATGACTTTGATGCTCCTTTGCCAGAAGATCTGATTAGTACATTTGAGAGCAAATGAGGATTTTGCTAGATATGCATATCTTTTTGTGGTCATTAGTGGTGATGCTCGGTTATCAGCGAATGTTCGGGATGCAATCCGCGATCCAGACAATGAAGTTTATTTGAGTGCAATTTCAATTTGGAAGCAATTGTTAAATACCAGTCAAGGTTTCCACTAGTTTAAGAAGTTGGTGAAGCAATTAGCTATGCTTGAAGGTACGGCTGTACAATCACTAAAAAATTTGTCTTATGCCCAAATCTCTGAAAGCCGTTTACCGTAACGGTGCATTTATACTGCAATCAGCTTATGAGTTGCCTGAAGGGACTGAAGTTGATTTATTTATTCAATCTCCTCAAGTTTTGTCGCCGCCAATTTCTGATAAACAGACTAAACAACAGCTTCTCAAATCACTAGTTGAGCGAATGCAGCAAAATCCAATTCCACTTAATGCACCTCGATTCACGCGAGAAATGTTGCATGAACGCCGTTGACACTAATATTCTAATTTACGTCAACGACCCCCGCGATCCAGTCAAACAAGAAATTGCAGTTTTTCTTGTTTCTGAATTGACAGAAGGTGTTTTGCTATGGCAAGTTGCTTGTGAATATTTGGCAGCTAGTCGCAAACTCGAATCACTGGGATATAACAGATCCCAAGCATATCAGTATATAAGAGACTTACAGCAAGTTTGGTATACTGCTCTCCCCACATGGAGGATTATTGAGCGTGTAGAAGATTTAATTAACCGCTTTAGTTTGTCGCATTGGGATTCGATGATTATTGCTGCTTACTTGGAAGCCAATGTTCAGACGCTATACACAGAAGATTTTGGATACTTAACCATCGATGGGCTAGAAGTTGTTAATCCGTTCAAAATTTCCTGAACCTGCACAATATAAAAAGCCCCATGCATAAAGTTATTTATTGCCACTTAGAACCATTATGCTGCTTCGTTCTAATCAGTAGAGCAGTAGATTGAAGTAGAATATAGCGATCGCAACGGTAAGCTTCAAAAGCAAGAATTAACAGATTTTGTCGCCCGCATCTTTCAACACGAACTCGATCATCTCGATGGCATTGTATTTTTAGATCGCGTGGATACTACTTTAGATCTTGTCACTGAGCAAGAGTATCAAAAGCGGATTGTTGCTAATTCTTCATAAATACTTGTTGGGTTGCTTAGATTATCGGGCAGTCTTTTCAAGATGTCGATAAGGAGTTGTTAAAGCCAGGGCAAATATAAATTAGGGGCATATTCACAGTTTGCAGAGTTTTTCTGTTTCGTGTGATAACTTGAGCCACAATGGAGTCAGTTCTCAAAGCATTCTAAAAACTGTTGATAATTTGATAACGTTGATGCGGATACGTGAAGCAGCGATATCAGACGTAAATACCTTAGCCCAGATTCATGTTGCTTCTTGGCGGACATCTTATCGAGGAATTATGCCCGATGACTTACTTGATAACTTGTCGGTCAATGAGTTTGAGCAAATTTGGTACAACAATCTACACAACAACGATAGGGTTAATTTAGTTTGTCAAGTCGAAGATCAGGTGGTTGGGTGGGCTTCCTTAGGAGTTAGCCGAGACGATGATGCTTTATCGACAAAAGAGCTTTACGGAATCTATCTATTCCCAAATCAATACCGAAGAGGATACGGAAGTGCCTTGTGGGAAGCAGTTTTACAGATTTGTGCTGCACAAGGTGCAACCCGAATAACGTTGTGGGTTCTGTATAACAATGTTAATGCTCGGCATTTTTACGAGCAGATGGGTTGTTCGCTGGAGAAAGGAGTTATCAAAGAGGTTGAGCGTTTTGGTGTTGTGATACCAGAAGTCAGATATAGTAGGGCAATCTTTGGGGATGCCACCTAACACGGCATTAGAGCAGCGAATCGAGTCTTTTCGTTTCGTTTACAATTCTTTTATCACTGCTCACCTTCATCGTTAGACTACTTTATATCTTAGTAGTGGCAGTACAGCAAAGCTATCTGTTGGCGTTAAAGATCGCAATTGCCATAGGTATTTCTAGGGCATAACCTTGAGGCTATTGGTGATGCGATCGCAAATATTGTTAATAATGAGGTATGAATGATTCAGCAAGTTTCGCTCTAAATCGTCCCAGCTACTTAGTAAAGATCCTCAAACCAGAAGATGCGGTGGTACTGCAAACTCTCTACGAGCAATGCACAGAATTTGCACTTTTAACTGATGGTCAACCTCCTTCACCCACGGCAGCACGTGACGAATTTGATGCTGTACCAGATGGAAAAACAACGGACGACAAATATATTCTTGGATTATTTGACCCACACAATGATCTAATTGGGATGATTGAATCGATTCGTCATTATCCAGACAATCAGACATGGTGGTTAGGATTGATGATGTTGAGTCCCCAGCAGCGGGGTCGAGGATTAGGCTTAGAGTTTTATCAGGCGTTTGAAAATTGGGTATCAAAACAGGCAGTCAAGCAAGTATCATTGTCTGTAGTTGAAGCCAATGAGCTGGGCTTACAATTTTGGAAAAGGTTGGGATTCGAGATTATTTGTAAAACAGAACCGCAACAATTCGGTAACAAAACACATGCACTCTATGTGATGCGTCGTGCTGTGGCAGCATCGGCGGGCTAAATCAAGATCCATCAATGGTTCCAAGGTTGGACGATTGTGGCATGTGTATTAGAGTTATTTTAGTGGCTAGTATGGGGCGATCTCGGCACGGGGCACTCAACTGATTTACAAAAATATTGCCGTTGCGAACCAATACGCTAGCCGATAACAAGTTTTATTAGAGATTTGAGATTTAAGACTTATTTTAGCTGGGAGCATACGACTCGTCATCTATAATTTAATGCCCCAGTTTGTTGCAAACTCACAAGTAGCACTCCATAGTTCATCTACAAACCTGTCAAGGGGTTTGGGGTCACTGCCAAGACTCAACCTCTCACCGACTTATAAATCTTTAGAAGTGGAATGTTGCACCGAGTAACAGCCCATTCTGACGTAAATTTAAGTTGGCTCGCGTCAGACCCGATCCATCCTCAAAATCAAAACCGTTAAAGCGATAGCTAAGTTGCAATGATGTGTTTGGAGATAGCTGATACTGCGCACCGACTAGCAGATTCCAGGTCAAGTTTGTATCGGCATTGAGATTAAACCCAGACACATCACCTCGAAGATCAACTGTCCAGCGTTCAGAGAGATCTAATCCAATCTGTGCGCCAATCAGTGGCTCAACCGTCGTTCTATTTAGGCGAAAGTCTTGATTCACCGGAAGCGAAATTGGCAGCGGAAGATTGCCGACGGGAATATTGTTGATGCGAACGTCATCAACCTCAAGCTTTTGACTCAAAATATTAATTCGGAGTCCCAGACTCGGAGCAAAAACTAGACGAGGAAAGGATTTTGGCGCTGCGGCTGAATCGCCTAGCGTTGTATCGACAACGCGGTAGGACGCTGCCAAATCGATTAACCCTTGGCGAATTGATAAGCTGGCATCGGCACTTGTTTGAACTGGGATAGGAATATTTGCTCCAATACCTGGCAAACTGCCTGGGGGAAACGTCACTTCTAAATTTCCGCTGTTCTGTGCAGAAACATAGAACCCGTCAAAAATAAGTCCCAATCGATTTTTCTGAGCTTCCAAGCGAATTCCAGCATTAAACGCACGGTCAAAATTTAAAATGTTCCCTAAGCCCAATTCAATCGAGGCACTGCGTCCAGCAACCGTGGCATCAGCTTGAACTCGGAAGGGAACAAAAACGTAAGGTTCGACTGAAAATTGCCAGCGATCGCTTACTGCGAGTTGAGAAGGCTGTAGTGTGGAAGTATCTGCCTGGGTCATTGCATGAAGTGGGAAGGCTATCTCAGCAATGTGAGACTCAATTGCCGGTTCAGCAGCAGGTTTAGGCAATAAGCTGGCAGCTTCTAATTCTAGGGCTTCTGCGGAATGACGATGTTGTTCCAGATCGGACACGGTGTTGAGCGTAGCAGTCGAGTCAGAAATAGGTAATTGGCTTTCTGCGTAGACAGGGGACACTGAAAGCGCGATCAACAAAGCGCTGCTGGTAGATAACAAACACTGCTTCAGTAAGTAATTATTTAAATCTCGAAAATAGCCTTTAAAAACTAGATTTGTTTGACTGCATTGGATACTTTTACGATTTTCTATTTTCATTTTAAACATTAACTTAATTTTGCTCTTGTTAAGTTTTTATCTTGCAACTTTTATCTTTTTACAACAAAACATAATTAAAATATTTTCAAGCAAGTTAAAGCTTTTAATTTTATTTAATGAGCTTAACTTTGAAAGATACAAATTTAACGGATAATCTATCAAATTTTTCATTACAAAAGTTTCTCCTAAACACTAGTAACACTATTGAAATACCATATTGCGAGGCTAATAACATTGCAACGTGATTTTATAACAACAGATATTAAATCGAGAATAGGCAAATATCTTATTAAGAAAAAATTATATTAAATCGTTGATGTTTCCAATTGAACTATATTATTCCTATGAAATCTTGCAATATTTGAGGCGCATTATGCTGCCTTCTCTAGAATCATTTGTTTGTCCGTGTTGCGCGACCGCCACGCTACATAGCTTGTCTCAATATGGTGTCTATTTCTTAGCTCAATCGCTATTGTTAATAAAGCCAAATTCTTTGTCTACTGCTGTTAAGCTCAGCAACTCATTACCAACGATCGCGCTTGGTAATGCTCCCCATTCGCCCGATCGTACCGAGATTGTGTAAAAAATCCGTAACCACTATGAGCCGCTTCCGTCACTTCTTCCTTAACCAATGGTTGAAATCGATGATCGGGGTAATTGCAAGTAGCTTGCTTCTAGGGTTAACCCTGCTGCTTTTAAGTTTGCATCCCGCTCAGGCACAAAAGCCTTTTACAGGTACACCAGCCGTAAAACCAGCTTATTTTGATCGCTTGCTAGCAACGATCGACAAAGATCGCGATCGCCTGATTAATCTATTCAAAGACATCCACCAGAACCCAGAATTAGCGTTCATGGAAACTCGCACAGCAGCGATCGTGGCGAAGGAACTAAAAGCATTAGGCTACGAGGTCAAAACAGGAATTGCCAAAACCGGAGTCGTGGGAATTCTGCGCAATGGCGATGGTCCTAAAGTGATGTATCGAGCAGATCTAGATGCGCTGCCTGTACAAGAGACAACAGGGCTTCCTTACGCCAGTACCAAGCGGGCAGAGATGCCAGATGGTAGCGAAAGACCTGTCATGCACGCTTGTGGTCATGATGCCCATACCGTTTGGATGTTGGGATTGGCAAAGGCAATGGTAGACCTGAAATCTAACTGGAAAGGGACACTAATTTTAGTCGGGCAGCCTGCGGAAGAAGGCGTCGCAGGAGCAAGAGCAATGGTTGAAGATGGTCTCTACACTCGCTATAGTGTTCCTGTCCCTGACTTCTTGCTGGGGATGCACAGTGCCCCTGGTCCTACAGGAATAATCGCCAGCGTACCAGGAATCCGAACAGCAGGCAGCGATCCGATCGATATTGTGTTCAAAGGTGTGGGAGGGCACGGTTCTTCACCTCATCTCGCAAAAGATCCGATTCTCATGGCTGCTCACGCAATTACACAGTATCAGTCAATCGTGGCACGGGCGATTAATCCTCAAGAAGCCGCTGTGATTACGGTGGGAGCAGTTCAAGCAGGAGAGGCGAATAACGTGATTCCAGGAGAAGCGTTGCTGAGACTCAGTTTGCGCTGGTTCAACCCAGAAGTCCGAAAAACAATGGTGCAGGGAATTAAGTCTGTCAATGAGTCGATTGCGCGTGCTTATGGAATGCCAGAGGATCAATTGCCAACCTTGACGACAAAGGGTGGTTCAACTCCATTGGTGAATGACCAAGCAGTAATTGACCGCATCAATCCTCAATTGGCAAATTTAGTTGGAGCCAACAAACTGATTGCTGATTTTCCAGGTACTACAGGCTCAGAAGATGTTCATTTGCTTAAAGGCGACAATAAGAATATTCAGGTAGGCTTTGTCTTCGTTGGTGTTGCTGAACCTGCGCTCTTTGCTAAAGCCAGAGCAGAAGGCAAAACAGTTCCTTTCTCAAACCATAACAGTAACTTTCAAGTCGATCTCAACGCCGTTCCATTTGGAACAAAGGTCGCGTCGGTTATGACAATGGAATTACTGAACGAGTAAACTTTTTGCGTGAGTCCGAACTGCCTGCTGAATAGAATTTACCTAGATGCACCGATTCGTGCCGGATGTCTATTTTTAGGCGATCGCATAATTTAAGATGCCTGTGCGACTCGATGTAAGCTAGATCGTAGCAGCAAGGAAACACGAGATCATGGCAGAAATTCCGACAACACTGGAACAGGCGATCGCCCAAGCCCAAGGCGCAACACAAGCAGCGATCGCAGATGGTTATTCTTTACTACAAATTGAGATTCTCATCCCAGAACTTAACCCGATGCCAGTTGCTGAGCAATTTCTGCCAGCGTTAGACTCTTTTGGCAATCAACTCAAAGTTTTCTTTCCTGATGCTGGTGCTGCGGCGCTGGCACGTCGTGATTGGGGATCAGTACCATTTAAAATTCTAGATATTGGAACTGGAAGAGTACCTGTCGATCAGCAAGTTTTGCCTGAAGATGAAGCATTTTTATTAGTTGCACCTTCCGCAGTTGAAGTTGCGCAGGTAGAAAAGTTGCATCAAGCTGTGGGAGAAAGACCTTTTATTTTACTGAATCCTCGCCTAGAAGATGTTTCGATCGTTGGTATCGGCTATGCAGGGCGACAGTTACGGGCGCGTTTTCTCAATACGATTGAATCTTGCTATCATTTACGCCCACTCGATGGTGCAGCCGTATTTCGTTGCTATCCTTCGCCTTGGCAAGTTTGGCAAGAAAATAAAGATGGTGAATATCAATTAATTGCTGAACAACCAAAGAAACCCATGGGTGATGAAGTTGACTTAATTTTGTCTGGGAATAGTCCGCAACAGGTTAGTGATTCTGTACAGGCGAAAAAACCTGGAATATTCGCAAGTATGCAACGATTTTTGCGCACCTTGAGTCGATGAAGCTGAGAGAGTTTTGAGTGATGAGTTTTGAGTTATCTAAAACACTATTCCTCCTCTGTAGCCTCTCCTCTGCACCTCTGCTTCTTTAACTCCCTGACCTCTGATCTCTGACCCCTGCTATATGTTTTCTCAAATTCAAAATTTATAACTCTGCTTTGATACCGTTGCTACTGCGTTAAAAGTTCTAATAAACGACAATAACTGAGGTTTGTTGGTTAAAATGCAGTGACGATCGCGCTGAAATAATTGATTGATGGATGTGTCATGAGTGACGGTCAAGGAATGATTGCGCTAACGCGTGCTTACCTGGAATCACGAAAATTACAGGAGCTAGTTTTACAATCTGGGTTGGATCTGCGTGTTTTAAATGAAACTGAGCTAGAGCAATCGATACAAGATATTCTCAAGGGGCGATCGCACTCTGACGTTTGGATTTTTGCGTATGGTTCGTTGATTTGGAACCCGACGGTGAAGTTTAGCGATCGCCGTGTGGGGATGATTTATGGATGGCATCGTCGCTTTTGTTTGTGGACGCCACTTGGCAGAGGAACACCGGAAAATCCAGGCTTAATGTTAGGACTCGATCGCGGCGGAAGTTGTCGCGGTATTGCCTATCGCATTCCAGCAGAAGATGTCCTCACAGAATTACTCATTCTCTGGCGGCGAGAAATGGTGGTTGGTTCGTATACTCCGCGTTGGGTAAAAGTCGTTGATGGCAAAGAACGTTGGGATGCGATCGCTTTCACCATTAATCACAATCATGTTATGTATACAGGAGATATCTCTTCTGAAGTTGTTGTTAACAGTCTAGCAACAGCTAACGGAAAACTTGGTACTTGCGCTGATTATCTCTTACAAACCGTTAATGGTTTGATGCAATACGGTATTCAAGACAAACAACTACTAAAACTACAAAAAGAAGTTATAGCTAGACAACAATCATCAACAACACTTGTTTAAAAAGTTATCATTTTATATTCTTACGTACTCAGATTAGCTAGAGATTTACTGAAACTTTCAGATGTCTCTGTGTTTTGATTCAAACGCTTATTTTGAAATAGTGCATTGCAATATTTCAAGCTACCTTTTTTTGAGTAACCAAAATCATAAAAACCGATAAATTCAAAATTGAACTGTTCTAAATATGATTTGAGTTTAAAAAAATTAGTGTGTAAAGTATCCGAAGGATGAAAGCCCACTTCAGACAGGATAAATAAAATCTGCTGTTTTTTTAATAAAGCCTCGGCTCCTTGAATAACTTTTAAATCAAATCCTTCAGTATCAGTTTTTAGTATATCAATTTTGTTTATACTATTTTCTTCACAAAATTGCTCAATTGTTTTGACGAAAACTTCTTCATATACATCATTTGTTCTGTTATTTGCATCAAAAAGGAAAGAATTACATTGAGAGTTTGAATTTAAAAAAATCTTATGCTTTCCTGATTCAGGACCTAAGCCTATTTGAAAGCAACTGATACTAGAATTTTTTTTTGTGTTTTCTTTTAGCTGTTTAAACGTTGCTGCAACTGGTTCAAAGGAAAAGATTTTTGCTTTAGGAAAACTTTGCGCAAATTTAGTGGCAGTTTGACCTATGTTAGCTCCTATATCAAATATAACTTCAATCCGTGAAGAGTCAGCCAGCTTAGAGGTATAGATATGCTGGTCAGTTCCGATAGGTAGTTTCTTTATCGTGCTGACTCTTGTTCTATAATTTGTTGTATCAAATAAAGATATTTTTTTTATAACATTTGCGACATCAAACATTTGATATTTCTCCAATTCTAAAGAACAAACTTCATTTGTATTATTTTTTTTATTTATCCAACTCAAATTGAGCGCTTTTAAGCTTATTTAGTTTTGGCACTACTCAAGTGCTCAAAGGTTTGATCCTACTTTAGGCAACAATTGCTCATACCATATTCATCACAAAAGAAACACCTGTCGATACATAAAAATTAAGGTGTTTTGCCGCTTGTGAGTACTTAGCAACTGAAGTATTAATTAGTGACCTAACTGTTATGCGATTTTAAGATATAGTGTCGAGTGGTTCACAAAAGCTGTCTACACCCTGTTGTAGTACATACATTAAAACCGGAGTGACTAAAAGCGGTGGACAAATTTTTGTTGTAGCTAAGGATCTCATTACAGCAGCGTAGTCTTCAGTAAATAAGGCGTTTCTGTTTTCTTCGCGGCAAATAATCGCCCGACATTTCTTCGCTAAGCTTTCTAACCATTCTGCATTGGCGATATCGGGTTGTTGCCCAACTCGAATTGCTAGCACCATTGCGGCATCTTCGAGATTACCCTCACAATCTTCGATTTCTGCAAGTGCGGTTGCGGCGTCGGGATTTTGTAGTTTTTCCCGAAATTTGGCAATGTCTTCTGGTGTAACTTGAGTCATGAAACGATTGCAACTAACTTACTCTATTTTGATTGAAGAATAGCGCACTCAACAATTCCTCATTTTCAGGAATGCTAGCGACAAATGCCAAAAAAGCAGCGAAGATTGCTTCACTGCTTGACGAATTATTATGACTAGATTGTTGGCAATATGACAAGCAGTTTGTACTTAAAGTTACAAACCAACTAATTCTCTCGATTCAAAATCGGTGAGTTGTTGCGCGATCGCTCGCCGACACTCTAGTTTAGCAACGCTGAACTGATTGCGAAGGTATTCTAAGTGTGCCAGCGCGTTGGCTTTTTCTGCATTTAACTGAATTAATGTATTAAGTGCGGTTTGGTATTCTTGATTCACTAATAGCAACTCGAAGCGACGCGATCGCCGTTGCGTGTCATTTTTTAATTCTGGATCAAACGCTGAGCGCGTGTCAGCATTGCCTTCTTCGCGGTTAATCAGTTGTTGCACCGCCATCATTTGCGAGTCAAGTTCGTTTACCCGTTGTGCAGCTTGGGCGATCGCCGCAGGGTAATGACTCAGTTGCATTGTCATCATACGAGGGATCTGAGATCAGGGTTAGGAGATACGTTTATGCGGCTAGTTCTTTAAATTGAGCGTGGGTAGATGCACGTTCTGTCGGGTTAATTGGTAGCTGCTCGGTTTGATACATGGGAGCCTGCTCCAAAACTTTAACTTCGATGTTGACAGACACAAGGTAAGTACCTGGTTCTGCACCAACAGCTTCGGCAATCAATTTTGCTAGCTCTGGGCGCTTAGCGGTAATCGGATCGCGTAAAGCGCAACGATCCCAGTCATGCTTGGCTGTTGGATTAAGGCTAAGAAGATAGTGTTTCGTCATAGGGCTTGAGTCCATCTTTGGTTAATACGCCGTAGAGCCATTGATTGCTTATGCGGAGGCTCGATGAATCTACTTCATTTATTATAGTACATCTGTACTGAATTGGGGGAAATTGAATGCAATTCGATTTGGGCTTTTTGATTAAAAAAAGCTTATAGATAAAGAGTTTCAGCCACTTACAACGATCGCAGTTTATTGGTACACTAACTCCTCGGATGCGATCGCCTTTTGATGATTCCAGACAGATTGCCCTGTCAGCAGTTCCACCACATCCATGCCATTACCAATCACGCCAGGTACACTGGGATAGCCTGCACTAGCTCCCACTAAGAAAAGATTTGGCAATTCGGTGTGATATCCCAGACGATTTAAGCCTACCTGCCTTGGTGTAAGCTTTGCACCATAGATATTCCCCTGCGGTTGTCCTAAATAATATTCACTCGTTGTCGGAGTACCAGGAACTTTCATCCGAGCGTAAGTATCAACATCCGGAATCAAATCGCGCACACTTGCCATGATCTGCTGATAAACTTCGCGCTTTTTGGCTTTGTAAGCTTTTGGATCATCATGCAACTGTTTAAATGGCTCATAAGGACAAACAGTCGCAATTTCTAAAACATGATGACCGTGAGGAGCCATTCCTGGTTCATGCGATTTCATTGTAGGACAAGAGAGGAAAATCCAAGGATGATGCAAGTTACCTAATAATTGTTGTTGATACGCTTGATTGAGGTCGCTGTTAGGGTAATACCAAATATTCCAGTTGCCAATGCCATATCTTTGCGGGTCAAACCTGGAATCTAAACCTAAGTAAATGTTGAAAGCACTGGCTGAATATTCATAACCTGTCAGACGCTTCAATTCTTGCTGACTTAATGCATGGGTGTTATGCATCAACTGTACCGTTAGTTTTGGGTCAAGGTCGCTAATGTAAGCAACACTTGCTTGATAAGTTTTCCCTCCAGCAGTGACGCTTTGCACTTGGCGCTGTTTGACTTCAATGTGTTCGACTGGAGTGGATAATTGCACAACACCACCGCCTGCTTTGATAGCTTCAACAATCGTTTCTACAAAGTGCTTGAAGTGATGCTTCGGATAATAAGCACCTTCAGAATAGTCCCAAACAAGCGCAGTATGCGTTAGCAAGGCGATTTCATTCGGTGGAAGGGCATAATCGCCACTTTGACCTGCTAAGATAGCTTGCAGCTTTGGCGATAGCCCGACGCGATTGTAGAGGTCTTGTAGCGTCCAATTACGCTTAGTAAATAAGTTCCAGTATTTCGGTAGTTTTAACCAATCAGACCATTTTTGATCGAACCAACTGACCTCGCGCACTAAACTGTGCATTTCTTGATGTAATTGTTTAATGGCATCGCAATAACGGTTGATCGCGTCCGTTTCTTCGGGAAAAGTTGCTACAAGGCGCGATCGCAAGTTCTCCCATCCTAAAGGAATTTTAAAATCAGCTTCGGGTGTAATCACTCGGTCAATACAGTCAGGATCGAGCGAGTTAAATTCGACATCGCGTTCAATGTAATTGAGAAACTGCGCGATCGCTTGTCCTGAAGCGCATTGTGAAATATAGTGTACGTCAGCACAAAAGCTATATTCGCCGTAATCGAAGGTATGGCAGCATCCACCAGGTAAGTAGTGTTTTTCTAGTACTGCTACTTGATGTCCTTGCCGAGTTAAACACGCTGCTGCTGAAAGTCCACCTAATCCTGCTCCCAGAATCACAAAATCGAAGCTTTCCATTTAAGCCTCCTGTCTCTGGCGATAGTGTTAAACGATACTACTAGTCGTAGATCGATAGTATGCAGTATGGCTTGAATCAAGTTGTCAGCCAGTATTTGCCATGTTTATTCCAGCAGACTGAAGTATTCTATTTTACCGATTCAATTGACTCTTATTTCGACAACCAAGTTCTGACGATGATGTCACACTCAACAAGGTTGCTCTTAACTTGGCTTGCTTCTGGCTGAGGTTACTTAGGTTCGTGCCACTTCAAGCTATAAACTGATTTAAGTTTACTGCAATTCTGACGGTCAAGTCTAGCGGCTAGAGCTATAAGTTATGTCAACAATAAAGGTATACAACTTATTTAATATTATGCAGAGTGATGCTGTGCGATCGCGTTGATGCACAATAACTTTAGCGTTAGGTGCTGTCTAACTACTCTTTCTCTTCAGTTTCTGGAGTTTCAGTTGGCGGACGGGTAATTTCGCCTTCACTATAACCTAGGTCATACATACTTGCCGATTCAGCATCTTCTGGTGGCGTTTTAGGTTTTCCCGCATAGGCATCAGATTTCCCTACATTAAACCAATCTTCGTTCGTTGCTTTTGTATTGTTCATCATTGCACTTCTCCATAGCTATAGAGTTGCAGCCATAATTTATGATGTTTGCACTACGGTTTGCCGAAAATCCTGTACCCTGAGAAAGATGAAGTTTAGGGGCTATATAACGATATTATCAAAACTTATATTTGCCCTAAACAGAGCGCAGAGATGTACTTAATACAGCGGTTAATTGTATGGTTTTTGACAACTTATTTACATCCTCATCAGAAGAAAAATTTTCGCCGATTGTTCGCCAACCTCGTAAAGGAGTCATTATTGGTGCAGGTCAAGTAGGGATGGCTTGTGCTTATTCTCTACTTATTCAAAATCTCCTCGATGAAATGATTATCGTTGATGTCAATCAGCATAAATTAGAAGGGGAAGTCATGGATTTAAATCATGGATTACCTTTTGTTGAACCAACACTCATTAGAGCGGGAACTTTAGCTGATGGTGAGAATGCAGATATTGTGATTATCACGGCTGGAGCCAAGCAAAAGCCAGGAGAATCTCGCTTAGATTTAGTGAATAGAAATGTAGAAATTTTTCAAAACTTAATTCCAGAAGTTGTTAAATTCTGTTCCACAGCAATTTTGCTGATTGTTACCAATCCAGTAGACATTATGACGTATGTCTGTCGCAAAATTTCTGGGCTACCTAGTTCTAGTGTGATTGGTTCGGGAACCGTTTTAGATACGGCGCGTTTTCGCTACTTGTTAGCTGAAAAGTTACAACTTGATCCGCGTAGTTTACACGCTTATATTATTGGCGAACACGGTGACAGCGAAGTTGCAGTTTGGAGTAAGGTCAATATATCGGGAATGCATCTTCTTGATGAAAATTATGAACCAGGTAAACCAATCGAGCCACAGCTACAAGAAATTTTTGCACAAGTCAAGAACGCTGCTTACGAAATAATCCAGCGTAAAGGCGCAACTTCCTACGCGATTGGTTTAGCAGTAGCCCAAATTGTACAGTCAATCTTACGCAATCAAAACCGAGTTTTAACTGTCAGCAGTTTGATTAACGGTATTCATGGTATCAATGATGTGTGTTTGAGTTTACCTGCGGTAGTTAACCGCGAGGGCGTAACGAGGGTTCTGAATCTGGCGTTAAATTCAACTGAACTAGAGCAATTACAACATTCGGGTAAAGTTCTTCGCCAGACTATTGAGCAGCTAGATATTTGATTCTTCTAAGAAAAGCGCGATCGCACTTGTTGCACCAATTAGTTTTAATTTGCTTAAGCTACATCTGTGATATTCGAGCGATTTACTCATAGGTGCTACCATCAGGCATGGTTGCTCCACTTAAATTTGTTTGACTCAAGTCTACCTCAGTGAGGTTCACACTTGTTAGGACAGCGTTACTTAGGTTTGCGCCTTCTAAGTTGACTTCGGTTAAATTGACGCCACTCAACACAGCACCACTCAGATTTGCTCCTTGCAAGACTGCGAGAGTTAGAATTGCGCGACTGAGAATTGCATCACTTAAGTTAGCATCACTCAAAATCACACCACTCAAAGTCGCACCACTCAAATCTGCGCCACTTAAATCGGCTTCCGTTAAATCTGCTTTACTTAAGTTTGCCTCGGTTAAGTTGGCTCCTTTCAAGTTTGCTTGAGCTAAGTTTGCGCCACTCAAATTCACGCCACTCAGATTTCCCTGGCTTAAGTTAGCCCCACCCAAGTTACCTTCTGTTACATTCGCTCCCGTCAAGTTCACACCCAGCATAAAAGCATCGTATAAATTGACGCGGCTAAGTTCTGCTTCGGTTAAAATTGCGCCAGTTAGTTTAGCTCCGGCTAACACAGCTTCGGTTAAGTCGGCTTTTGTCAAAATTGTGCGGCTGAGGTTTGCTTCGCTCAATTCAGCTTGAGTTAAAATTGCTTCGCTTAAAATCGCTTCACTTAAGTCGGCTGCATTGAGTGTTGCGCGTGTTAAATCAGCGGAGCGCAAGTTTTCGCCACTAAAGTTTCTTTCCCCAGCTGCATACTTTGTGAGAAGTTTGTCGGTATCCATCGCGGCTACTTCTTAAGTCAAGTCTGATCGTCGAGGATACTCAACGCGGATGCCATCTTCCGTGCGACTGAGAAAAGGTGCTAGAAACGCCGATTCGTCAAGATGCGATCGCATAATAAAATCTGATTAGCACAAAATCAACAATTTGGCAACGATTGGCAATAATTTATTACACGCTTCAACGAAAGCAGCTGCACTTGGTAAACTAGCGGCAGTACCTTTAAGGATCTTGATTGCAGTTTTTGCGGCATTTTGCGTTTCTGCTCGCGGTTTTTGTCCTGTCTCTGCTAACACTTTTACCTGTTCTAGTGCCTCAGTTTTATCTTCTGAGTTCAGGTTTACCTCATCTTCAATCGCTGCTTTTAACTGCGCAAGTAACTTTGCCAGTTGCTTTGCTTCAGGAGTATCAGCGTTTTGCAGTTGGCTAATCGTATTTGTGACAGCACCGCTAATTTGACCGATCGCGACTCCTGTCATATTTTGGTTTTGACCTGCCGCCGCGATACCGCTAACGCTACCCTGAACGCCACTGATATTGACACTACCTTGATTATCAGACATGGTATCTCCAAAGTTGTAGTAAGTTTCTGCGTAAAATTTATGACTTTGAATCGCAGTCACGACCATATTTTCTAAACTGCGAATGCGTTGATCTTTTTCGGCAATTCCGGCAAGTAGTGCTTGCATATCTTGGTAAGGTAAAGCTTTGATTTCGCTGTAGTTAGCGAAGTATTCCGCGCTCAATTGCGCGCGATCGCTATTTCCTACAACTTTAGCTTGCAAGCGAATTTTGTCTTGTCCGCGTCCTTCTAGGGCTACGACTTCCAACCCAGCATGCGGATGATTCTCGGCTAATTGCTGTAGCGCAATCGCAGCTGCACCAGGATCGATTCCTTGATGATGGTATAAGTCAAGCGTCTTAAACGTAACAGTCCGCGGATCGATGTTTTGCTGGCGATACAGATCGAGGGTTTTGATGATTGGTGCAATAAAATCAGAAAAGTCTCCAGGTTTAAAGTTTTCCGATTTGTTATCTGGTTTACGACAAGGATCGGGGTCGTCTTTTGTCGGCAATCGCGTGTAGATGTATTCGCATTCAACTTGCTCTAGCTTGGTATCAGTAGCGATCGCCCAATCTTGAATATAAGCGCCAGTTAAACAAGCCGAGGTCAAGTCTGCATGATACAGTTGTGTTTGCACGAGCTTTGCTCGGCAGAGATTTGCTTTTTGCAAAGTTGCTCCACTCAGATCCGCAGCGATAAAGCTTGCATCTTCTAAATGACCATCTTGTAAATTGATACCTTGTAGCGCCAGGCGATCGTAGTTTTGATTACTACCATCTTTAGAAACGACTAACTGTCGGACTTTTGGTGTTGCGAGATATGTTCCTGCGACATCAGCAAAGTCAAGCTTCCGTGATTGAAACCAACACGCACGCGTTAAGACGGCACGGTTAAACTGTACAGCTTTCAGCGTGGCTTTAGTAAAATTAGCATTGGTTAAATCAGCACTGCGAAACCGAGTCCCACCGATCGCGGCGATGGTGACAGCAACTGTGCGAACTAAGTTATATTGTTGCGCACTACGCAGCGCCTGCCAGCTAACGTACGCGCTTAAAAATATCACAGCCCAAGCTGTCCATACAGTCCACCACGGTTCGCTATTCGTTACCAAAATGAACGTACCAACGAGAACCGCAACAACGATATGTAGGATGACGGCGATTGAGCCAGCAACGATAACTGAAGTTGCGATCGCCACAGCAACTGCGATCGCTCCATTAATCGCACCAATTAAAGGCCATAACCGAAATTGTAGACCTGCTTTAATGTTGAGAATCAGAACAATCGCAAACACTAATGAAATAACGACTAAAGCGATAACTCGGTAGTTTTGTAATCCTGCGAAAGCATGGCTAAAGTTAGCTTCTTTCAGAATCGCATTTGTGAAGTTTGTTCCTCGAATGTCCGCACGGCTGAAATTAGCACCTGTTAAATCTTGTCCTTTAAACGAGTGTCCTTGGAGGTTTTGACCAGAGAAATCCTGGGGCATAAACACACTGTAAGAAAGGAAGTATGCTCTATCTACAAATGCAATTTTGAGGTTTCCGGAATTAGAGCAGAGGTCAGAGGCAATTCAAAACTTGACCTGGGTCACTCCACTTGAAATGAACCATAATAGATTTTGCAGGAATACCACTGAAAGTGCAGTTCGCTACCTATTCAGTGATAATCTTAAAAACAGTCTATTGAACTGTATCTCCCAGATAGCTGAATTACACTCCGAGGCGAGAGAATGGTCACTACCGCAGAAAAAGCAAATATTGGCTACATTACGCAAATTATTGGTCCTGTTGTAGACGTTAAATTTCCCGAAGGCAAAATGCCACAAATCTACAACGCTTTGATCGTCAAAGGAACCAACGAATCGGGACAGGAAGTTTCCGTGACCTGCGAAGTGCAGCAGTTGCTGGGCGATAACCAGGTACGTGCCGTTTCGATGAGTTCTACTGATGGTTTAGTTCGCGGTATGGAAGCGAGCGATACTGGCGCTCCAATTAGCGTACCTGTTGGTAAGGCTACCTTGGGACGGATTTTTAACGTCCTCGGCGAACCCGTTGACAACATGGGACCTGTGAATACTGAAGAAAGGTTCCCGATTCACCGCGATGCGCCAAAATTGACTGAGTTAGAAACAAAACCATCAGTGTTTGAAACTGGTATCAAAGTGGTTGATTTACTAGCTCCCTATCGTCGTGGCGGTAAAGTTGGCTTGTTTGGTGGCGCTGGCGTTGGTAAAACTGTCATTATTCAAGAATTGATCAACAACATCGCGAAAGAGCATGGCGGCGTATCTGTGTTCGGCGGTGTGGGCGAGCGCACGCGTGAAGGTAACGACCTTTACAACGAATTTAAAGAATCTGGGGTAATCAACGAAGAAAACCTCAACGATTCTAAAGTGGCGCTGGTTTACGGTCAGATGAACGAACCACCAGGGGCGAGAATGCGCGTCGGACTAGCAGCCCTGACTATGGCTGAATATTTCCGCGATGTCAGTAAGCAAGACGTACTTTTATTTATTGATAATATTTTCCGCTTTGTTCAAGCAGGTTCAGAAGTATCAGCACTTCTCGGACGGATGCCATCAGCGGTAGGATATCAACCAACACTCGCAACCGAAATGGGCGCGCTGCAAGAGCGGATTACCTCAACTAATGAAGGCTCAATCACCTCGATTCAAGCAGTGTACGTACCTGCGGACGACTTGACTGACCCTGCACCTGCTACAACCTTTGCGCACTTGGATGCAACCACAGTACTATCGCGTGGTTTAGCGGCGAAAGGAATTTACCCAGCGGTAGATCCCCTCGGTTCGACTTCGACAATGTTGCAGCCTAGCGTTGTTGGTGACGAGCACTACAACACCGCCCGCGCAGTCCAAGCAACGTTACAGCGTTACAAGGAACTCCAAGATATCATCGCGATTCTTGGTTTGGATGAACTATCTGAAGACGATCGCCTAACAGTAGCGCGCGCGCGCAAAATCGAGCGCTTCTTGTCGCAGCCATTCTTTGTTGCAGAAGTCTTTACCGGTTCTCCTGGTAAGTATGTGAAGCTTGAAGAAACGATCAAAGGTTTTCAGCGGATTCTCTCTGGCGAACTCGATGACCTACCTGAGCAAGCATTCTACATGGTTGGCAACATCGATGAAGCGATCGCTAAAGCGGAAAAGATGAAAAGCTAATAGCTCATAGGTAATGGGTAATCGGAGTAAAGCTATTACCCACTACCTAGTACCAGTTACCTCTATTACTGTTTACTATTTTCTTATTCGCAAACATGGCTTTAACTGTTCGTGTCGTCTCACCTGATAAAACTGTTTGGGATGCAGCCGCGCAAGAAGTAATTCTACCAAGTACTACAGGTCAACTGGGTATTCTCAGCGGTCACGCACCACTATTAACCGCGCTGGATACAGGTGTCATGCGAGTTCGTCCAAGCTCGAATGAAGATTGGGTGGCGATCGCACTCATGGGTGGCTTTGCTGAAGTTGAAAGTGATGAAGTGACCATTCTCGTTAATGGTGCTGAACGTGGCGACAAAATTGATTTAGAAGCAGCACGAGCAGCTTACAACCAAGCTGAAGCAAAAATCAATCAAATTCAAAACGCCTCGCGTCAAGAGCAAATTCAAGCGAATCAAGCCCTGAAAAGAGCGCGCGCCCGCTTCCAAGCTGCTGGCGGAATGCTGTGAGCATGAGGAAATAGGGGCTAGAGGTGAGGAGTGAGAAGCGAGTGGCTAGTAGCTAGCAAGTGGTAACTAGTGTAAGAGAAGTTCGTACTAGTAGTATTATCTCCTCTGCCCCTCTGCTTCCTCTCCCCCTCTGCTCTTAACTATCTACCGCCGCGATCGCGTTCTAGGTCGTAAATTGCCTTTTCAATCGCCCAGTTTGTCGATTGGTGCGGATGATTGAGTTTAATATTTGCGATCAGACGGTTGGCTGCTGCTTGGTCATTGTGTAGCAGTGTCATAAGTCGCTTCTGGAGTTTAGGACTTGCTTTGTCAAAACTACCCTGCTTGGTCGTTGTTCCGGCGGGGAGTTTGTTTTTTGTACTACCGGCGATCGCCACCGCAGCCGTAGCGCCAATTGCGCCTAGTACGACTAATGTCCCAACTCGACCAGAGTCGTCGGTTTGTTGAGGTGTGCGGTAACGCGTTTGCGCGATCGTGTTAGGTAGGGTACTAGCTATGATAGGTTCTGGCTTGACAACCAATGCTGCTGTTGTACTCGTGTTTTTCTGTGCAGTGTTTGCTGCTGATGGTAGTATTTCAGGTTGAGCAGTAATAATAGTAGCTAGGGCAGCGCCTATAGGTATCAATTTCAGCATGGCTTGGCAAGAATATCTACAATCTAATGAATCGATAAACGTTCTAACTGCCCCTCACATCTCGAATTAACACGTTAAGTAACATTCATATAAATCATACTCGTTATGGCTTTGTATTTCTAGCGTTTCAAAGTACGGATCGCCGCATAAGCGAGATGCGATCGCTGGTATCAGAACCAAGCAACTGCTGGAGGACATTGAGCGCCACCTGAGTTGTTTCATCAAGTAACTGTGGCTCAACAGCTTTATCGTTAGGAGTATGATAGTTTGGTTCCTGTCCTCGATAGAAGAAGAGTACAGGAACGCCGACTCTAGCAAAGGGAGCGTGATCGCTACCACCTTGACCGCCAAATGTAGATATATCAGATTGTGTTACTTGCGCCAGTTTAGTTAGTGACTGACTTCCACCCACAAGCAGCTGATCGTTGACACCAACCATATCAAAATTAAACATGGCATCAAGACCTTGCAACCAGTCGGGTTGAGCTTGACTAACGAAGGCTCTAGAGCCGTGTAAACCATCTTCCTCGCCGTCAAAGACAACAAACCAAGCTTCGCGGGCTAACGGTGTTTGCGCAACGTTGCGGGCAATATCTAAAACAACAGCCGTACCCGATGCATTATCGTTCGCGCCTGGTGAACCTGGAACCGAGTCATAATGTGCGCCGACAACAACGCGCGGTTGCGTCACACCAGGAAGGTGCGCGATGACATTCGTACCCGTGACTGTGCGCTGGCGAGTATTGACGGTGAGTGTTCCTTGTGAAGGTTGCGACTCAATTAAAGAGTTACCTGCTTTTCCAGATAGTGCTAGTACCGGAATTTGTACTTCACCACCAAGCGTACCGTACAACTCACCAGGTTCATTATTCACGATAACGACACCTACTGCACCAGCATTTGCTGCATTTTGGGCTTTTTGCAGAAAGGGAATTTCACCGCGTCGAACAACGGCGATCGCACCTTTGACATCAACCGTAGCAAAATCCGATCGCTGTCCGACATTCGGAACTGCAACAAGTCGCGCGCTAGGTTTTCCTGGTATTGAGCCATTAAGTGCGCGCCCATTCCTGATTTGACCGTTGATTGTAATACTTGAGCCGAGATCCTCAAATTTTGGGTATGTAAACGTTTGAGTTCGTGTTTCGTAGCCAGCACGCGTATACTGTTCAATCAAATAAGCTCTCGCCTGTTCCATGACGGGTGTTCCCGTTACCCTAGGACCTAATTTCACTAAAGCTTGGACATCGGCGATCGCACGGCTAGATACGACGGTATCAGTTTGGCTAAGTAGCCTACCACGATCAGCTTGTACCTCAATAGCGGGAGTACACCCAACAAGTCCAACGCTAGCAACGCTTGCGCCTGCAATCAGTAACCTAACAATCCGTTGTAGCGATTTTTGGGAGCGGGTAGCGGGAAATAGGGAGTTGTGTAGTTTATTCAAGTGGAGACTGCTGTAAGTAACTACGTACTGTGTAAGTTATCAGATAGAAGCAAAATAACTATTGATTTGCAATTCAATATTTTTAATTTTGAGCAATCAGTGTGGCGCTGGTATGACGTAAGTATGTCAGTTAAAAGGAAGATTTAGCAATGCAATAGACCTCCTGCATGAAGAGAATCGCGAATTTATTCGCAGCTAAATAAATTCTGTTCACCTCCGTGGAATTACTGTTAAAAGTCTTGTTTATTGGAAGGCATTTATGAGTCATGCAGGAAGTATAATAAATACTTCTCGTTTTGACCTAATTATCAAATTTAAATTAGGTCAAAACATTGATTTGCTATAAAGCACTTCGTGTTGCTTTATCTTAATTTCTCTTACTTTTTAATTTTAAATACAAGCGATCGCCTAATTATTAATCAAGGCTTCTCGCTAGCTTGTTGAACCTCAACATCTTTAACGCGACGAATTGGTAAATTAGCAATCAGTGCGGTGGTGCGTTGGTTGTTTTCTAAACAAAACTCTAATCCATCGGGTTCAAGTTCGACATATCGCGAGACGACTTCTAAAATTTCCTGTTGCATTTTTTCAAGTGCCTGCGGGTTTATATCAGCGCGATCGTGGGCAATTACTAGTTGCAGTCGCTGCTTAACTGCATCACGGCTCGTGTTATCATTGCGCGACACCGGAAAGAATCGATCGAGGAATTCGGTAATCATGACAGTGAATGCAGGGGTAGAAATCGTTTAGATAATAGAAAACAGCAGCTTACGCAGGCGAGTAAAGAAGTTGTCTTGAACAGGTTCCAAATCAAGAAATTCTACTTTTTCCCCTTCTAATCTACGGGCGATATGCTCAAACGCCATTCCGGCAAGCGAAGCTGTTTCGGATAATACTAAAGGTTCGCCTCGGTTCGTCGAAACGATGACGCGTTCATCTTCTGGAACAACGCCAATTAATGGAATTGAGAGAATTTCTTGGACATCTTTCACCGACATCATGTCATTTGCCTGTACCATTGCGGGGCGCAGGCGGTTGAGAATTAAATGAATGTTTTTGATTCCTTGTGCTTCGAGTAAGCCAATAACGCGGTCAGCATCGCGGACGGCTGCTATTTCTGGTGTTGTGACAATTAATGCTT
The DNA here is from genome assembly GCF_000317555.1 of Gloeocapsa sp. PCC 7428. GTDB lineage: Bacteria > Cyanobacteriota > Cyanobacteriia > Cyanobacteriales > Chroococcidiopsidaceae > Chroogloeocystis. Next base: position 5,406,111 of record NC_019745.1, on the reverse strand, counting down.
CTTTCGCGCCGGCGATCGCATTTTTAAAGCCCATTTCTATCCCTGCGGGACAGTCAATGACAACATAGTCATACATTTCTGTCAAGGAATCAACAAGCTGCTTCATCTGTTCGGAGGTGATGGCTTCTTTGTTGCGGTTTTGGGCAGCCGGAAGCAGAACTAAGCCTGATTCGCGTTTGTCTCTTACTAAAGCTTGTTCTAAACGACACTCGCCGGAGACGACCTCCATTGCGGTGTAGACGATGCGATTTTCCAATCCCAGGAGCAAGTCTAAGTTTCTTAGACCAAAATCGGCATCTACCAAAACGATTTTACGCCCCAAGCGGGCTAATGCCATACCCAGGTTGGCGGTGACTGTGGTTTTACCTACCCCTCCTTTACCAGAGGTAGTAACAATAATACGCTTCATGACGGTAAAGAAAATTGGGATTTAGAAAAATCAGCAGCTTTAGCGATCCGAATGCCTTCAGGCGTGACGTAAGCTACCTCAGGATAAAACTGAGATGGAATATTCGTCGGTGCCCTAGCGACAAATTCCGCAATCCGCAACTGCGTTGGTTCCATTTGCAGTGCCATAATCAGACACTTAGAATTACCGGCTGCACCTGCATGGGCAACTCCGCGCAAACGACCCCAAACTAGAATATCGCCATTTGCCACTACAGTACCACCTGGATTAAGGTCTCCTAACACAATAACGGAACCAGCATGACGAATTTCGATGCCAGATCGCACCGTCATTTGTAGATACAGCGGTTCAGCAAGGGGCGTAGGGGCAGCATTTACGGTTTGATTCAGTCCTGTAATCGGTGCTTGTTGTTCTACGCTATAGCCCGCAGTTGCGGCAGCGACAGCAGTTTGGCGGCGGCTGGTAAAAACATGAGTTAACTGAAGTTGTGCTTCGGATAAAGCATCCGCGATCGCTTGTAGTTGTCGAGTGTCTAACAACCGATCCGTTGCCATGAGATGGACAATTGTATTAGGTTGCCAAAAGCGATCGCCACCGTTCAGCCGCTGCTTCAATTGTTGCCAAAGATCCGACCAAGTTGTCGCCGTAGCAGAAGATTCAACTTCTGTCGGCAAAATCAATAACAGATGTTCTCCCTCACCTTTGAGGCGAACTTGTAAGTTACTGTTCGCGATATTTGTCGGAGGGGTCAGTGTTGTCTCTATTTCTGGCGGGGCAGAATCAGTCATGCAGTACTGGTCTAAGCAGCGAACCAACTTTATATCATCTTAGATTAGTTCTAGTCTAGAACTATAATTTCTTAGTTAAGTAATTAGCCGTTAGCAATTAGCCAATACCATTTCAATTTCACTGAACGAGAACTACAATTCATTTTTCCTCTGCCCCTGAAGTTCCCTCTTCGTAGAACCTTTAGAGTGAAATGGCATAGTCGCCAAGTCTTAGGGAGGACGACACTTAAATTTCTACAGACTACATTTACATCACAACCTCATGCAGCCAAGAGATGGAGACAATACTGTGAAGTTCGGGCAATGGCTTGGTTTAATCGTCCTCGCGATCGCGCTTTACATTTTATGGCAAATCCGGCAAGTGGTTTTGCTCATATTTGCTTCTGTTGTTCTCGCAACCGTTTTAAATCGCGTGGTGCGCGGCATCCAGCGCTATCGCATCAATCGAGGTATTGCCATTGCCATCACCATGACTGTCTTGTTGGCTTTAATTATTGGCTTTTTTGCGGTAATTGTGCCACGAATTATTGACCAATTACAAGAACTTGTAGCGCTAATCCCAGTCATATCTGACCGACTCAGGATATGGTATGACTGGCTGCAAACTGTGGTTCCTGGACAATTTTTTGAGGATGTTAATTTACTCAACAATCTAGCTGGGCAACTGCAATCTTTACTAGCCCAAATTCTCGGCAACGTTTTGCTTTTAGTCAACACTTCGCTGACGGCTATTTTGGGCTTTTTGCTATTTCTCGTTGTAACGATCATGCTGCTTGCTGATCCTGCACCGTATCGCCGCGTTTTGATTCTGACTTTTCCAGCTTTCTATCGGCGGCGCGTCGATCAAATCCTGCGCGAGTGTGAGGCTGCACTCATTGGCTGGATCAAAGGCACTTTGATTACGATGTTTTTTATAGCTTTGTTCAGCTTTATTGGTTTATCGGTGTTAAGAGTCCCACTACCACTTGTTAATGCGGCTTTGGCAGGCTTACTCGAATTTATTCCTAATGTTGGACCTACTTTGAGCGTCTTTCCGCCGGCTTTACTTGCCTTACTCGATGCACCTTGGAAAGCGGTTGCTGTGATTGGCTTGTATGTTGTGATTCAGCAGGTTGAAAGTTTGATTCTCGTGCCGCTGATCATGCAACAAGAAGTTTCGCTACTGCCAGTGTTTACGATTTTAGCGGTAGTAGTATTTGCTAGTTTTTTTGGTTTTTTGGGTTTGTTTCTCGCCATTCCCCTTTTGATTGTGACGCAAATTTGGCTTAAGGAAGTTTTGGTTAAGGATGTGTTGAATAAATGGCGAGGTAAAGCGCCAAGCGATCGCAAAGCGTATTTGTCGAGTGTCGATGATACTAAGCTTGACGTGTGAAGGTCAGGAGTCGGAGGTCAGAGTTAAAATAGTTTCATTGCTTTATTAGTTTTTAAGTCTTCGGTAAATTGTCGTTAAGGCATTCGCATCACCAACATTACCAGGAAACAATACGACGGGTAAGTCGGGGAACTGTGGGTGATCGGATGGAGTGCGGACGATCGAACATCCCGCTAAAATTTGACCGAGGAGGCGTGCCGTTGTTAAAGCTAAACCTGTACTCAAGACATCGTTGGAGGTAATGCCTCCTTTACTAATCAAAAATCCAATATCGCTTGGCAAACCCTGCACAATGTCCATTAATAGCGAAGATACGGAGATACCAAACTGTAATCGTGTTTGAACATCAGCAAAAACAAGTTCTTGGCGGCTGGTATAGACTACGGGAGTTTTACCAACTTCGTGCGCGGCGTAAACTTTTTCTAGTATTGTTGTGAGTAGTTGATGCGGTTGTTCGAGCGAGTTGTCTAATAACTGTGCGACATCGACTTCGATTCCTACGATGTCAGGTTCTTGCAAGAGGTTTTCTAGTTGTTCGGTTGTCTTTTTGACGTGCGAACCAACAAGCACGACACCTGGTTTACCCTCGCGTACGTATTGCGACATTTCTTCTGGTGGTACAGGCTGCGGTGGTAATTGTGCTAATGCTGTGAGTAAACTCGCGGCGCTACGAAATAAAAAGCGTTTACCTTGACTTGCTGCTGTGAGAACATCTTGGGCAAAGCGGTTGAGATCGTCTTGTGTTTCAGCATCAACCGCAACGCATTGATTGCCTGTTAAGTTTTGTAATCTTGCGAGGGTGGAAAGATTTCCCGCAACATCCGTACCGCTACGAATGTCGTTTAATAAAAATCGCTCGACTTGATCTGCGCGGATGCGTCCTTGGGTTTTTTCTGCAACGTAGTCGGGTAAGTAGCTGTAAGTGTAACCAAAAACCGAATCGCGGGCGAACTCCGTTTCGTGTACAGGGATCGGAATTCCATCAACGATTAAGTAATGGATACCATCGCGGGTAATTCGTCCGCCTTCTATAAATGCCGGTACGAGAAAATGCGCATCAAATGGACCAAGTTCTGCGGCAATGACATCGGTTTCGATAGGGTAGTGTCCGCGTAGTGTGGAATCGGATCGACTAACGATGAGAAAATCGGTAATTCCTGCCGCGGCGATCGCGCTTTTAAGATTATGACAGACTTCTTTTGTAACCTTGGCGGCTTGATCGGGAGGTAGCGATCGCGTATTGGTCAGCACAAAGAATATTGGCGATTCATCAGTTAACCCTAGTCGCAGTGTTTCTTCATCCCAGCGTGTCAGGAGGAGACAACTGTGAACGGTTTGCGAACCTGTAGGGTCATCATCGAGGACAATAATTTTGGGTTGAGTTGCCATCTTTAATTTATAGCCGAAGTGTAGGTTGGGACATTACAGAAGCTCAGAGCTATTGTCTTAACCAGCTTTTAACACTGACCTCTGATCTCTGATCCCTGACCCCTACTATAGAATCTGCGCTTGTAATTTTCGCACTTCTGCTTGCACGCTGCTGCTAATTTGCAACAGAGCATTTACAATTGGCGCGTACTCCTGAGTTTGAATATTCGTTAGTTTTGGCGGCGAAAGTAAGTCTGGTGTGTCGATTGGTTGTGATTGTCTTAAGCTTCTTTCGATTTGTAAAGCTTGCACTAAATTGGCTCTTAATTGTTGTAAAGCTTGTAAAAGTGCGTTGCGTTCCACTTGATTAGTACTTGTTTCAGCTTCATCAATCGTAGCGATATCGTAAATAACGCGATGGTAGCGATCGACGTTGTTTAAGAGGTTCTTTAGCGGTTGTGGGTAAATTTTTTGCTGCCAAATCCAGCGTCCCAAGGTAATGAGAATGAATGTAATAATAAAAAGTGCGATCGCTCCCGCAATTGATGTACCGATTGTTGTTCTAATAACGAGTATGTAAACTAAACCAACAATAATAACAGTTGGTACAAAAACTTTGACGAACTCATTCGATAGAAAACTGAATCGTTTTTCTCGATTTTGCCAAATTGACCCGCGCAATACATTATCTGGATTGACTCCAGTTAATCGCTTCAATTCTCCCTTTGTAAATTCTAAGCCTATTAAGTCAGGCTGCACTGCACATTGTTTGTATCTACTGAGTCTATATTAGGATATTTTGAACTGCGTGCATAAATCGGATGTTACCCCTAAAATTGAGAGCCTGGCGACTTTAGTCGCGGCTCAATAAACCCTGTGCACCTGCGGGGACTGAGTAACTAGCAACTAACCACTAAGCACTAACTACTAGCGTTGAAGATTTAGTAAGCGCCTTTGCCTGTCATGACGACAATTAAGGTTTGCCAAATGATGTGGAGGTCGAGCCATAAAGACCAGCGATCGCGATAAATGGCATCTAGGTGCAGCATATAGTCAAAGCTTATCTCACTACGCCCACTAATTTGCCACAAACCTGTTACACCAGGTAGGAGTTCTAAACGTTTAGTGAAAGCATTTTGATACTCTTTGAGCGCTAAAGTACAGTCGCGTAATTGTAGAGGGCGCGGACCTACTAAGCTCATGTGACCTTGAATAATGTTAAACAGTTGCGGTAATTCGTCTAAACTTGTGCGTCGCAAGAATTTACCAACGTGAGTGACACGAGGATCTTCTTTCATTTTAAAAAGGATTCCGCCGTCGGATTCGTTCAAGTGTTCGAGATCTTGCAGAAGTTGCTCGGCATTAACTACCATAGTGCGAAACTTCCAAATCAAAAAAGGTTTTCCACCACGCCCTAAACGTTCTTGACGAAAAAAGATGGGTCCTTTTGAGTCTAAAGAAATCACAAGCGCGATCGCCAGCATCAGAGGGCTAAGCAGAAGTATCCCCACACCAGCGCCTAAAATGTCAATAATGCGTTTACCGACAAATTGCAGCGTGTAACGTGGTTGACTGACAAAACTAAGTTGCATAGCAGAGGTCAGGGGTCAGGGTTTGAATAGGTTTAAAACCTTTGACAGTCCAATTAACAAAGCTCGTGCCAAACAGCAGTGTCAGCACTTAGTGATATTTTTAGAGAGCCATCCTAAAAATTTGCGTACTTTGTACCTACGTAGTTCAATCAAATCAATCACAACTCAATAGACTTCTTGTATGAATCACAAACGCCCTCTGACTGAAGTCAGGGGCTACCCAAGCAAAGTGTACCTTCGTACACTTAAACAAGACTTTTATCAGTAAGTTTACAGTGGTAGATTTTCTTGTGTTTGGCTGCGAATTTATTTGTCAATCATTCATGCAGGAGGTTTAATATGTGCTTGAAGACTATCTTGAAACTGAGAAGGCTGACGCACTGGGAAAGCGGTACTTGGTTCAGGAGATATACTCCAGTCGTAGCGCAATAGCTTGGAGAGGATAATTTTCATTTCCATTTGGGCAAATTGCCAGCCTAAGCAACTGTGCGGACCACTACCAAAGCCGACTAAGGCGAAGGGGTGCTTTTTATCTTCTTCGCGCGGTGGTGCAAAGCGATCGGGGTCGAAGCGATCGGGGTCGGTGTAGATTTCTGGAAGACGATGCGTTAGTAGTGGGGAAATATCGACGTACCAGCCTGCGGGGATGCAGTAGCCTGCGTAATGAATATCTTTGACAACGCCACGCGAGATATTTTGTACAGGAGGATATAGGCGTTCTACCTCTTTTAGCGCGTAACTGGTTAGAGGAAGTTGTTTGAGATGCGATAAGTTTAGGGGTTCATTTCCGACGACTTGGGCGTATTCGTTGCGGAGGCGATCGCGCCATTCTGGATGCGCTACCAATTCAAACATTAACCACGAAAGGAGTACCGCTGGATTTTCATGTCCTGCAAAGAGTACCATCAGCAGTTGGTCAATGATATCTGATTCACTGAGCGAGTTGCCATTTTCATCAACAGCCGCGAGTAGCAATCCTAAAAAGTCGCGGGACTCTTGTAATGAGCCTTGTTGTTTGCGTTGGGCAATTTTGCGGCGTAAAAAAGCTTGTAAGTTTCGCCTTGCTTGCTGCGATCGCCCATATAAAGTTTGGGGAATATCAATTTTGAGCTTTGCGCGTCGCCCAGTGAGCATTGCTAAAAAATACTGCGTTGCTTCGGCAAATTCACTATCAGTTTCCGTTCCCAAAATCAAGCGAATTGCAATTGTTGTTGAAAGATTGGTAAACTCCTCTATGAGGGAAATCGTCTTTCCTGCTGTCCAATCTGCAAAAAATTTGTCTACAATTTCTTGGATCGTATCAAAGTAATTTGTCAGCGATCGCCCGTGCATTGCAGGATACATTAAGCGGCGCGTTGCTTGATGTTCTGCACCATCTTGTAAGAGTAAACCTTTACCAAAAATAGGTTCTAAAAAAATCCAACCTAACCGCGCAGAGAGATGATCGGCTTTCTCTCCTAACACTAAGCGATTAGCATCAGGACCAATTAAAAAGGCAAAATTTTTGCCAAAGATTCGCGATTTAAAAACTGAACCGTAACGCTGAAAGTGTTCCCAGTAAAAAAGTTCTTCGTCTCGAAATAGCTCTTTTGTCTCACCTCCAAATAGCTTACCAAAGCTACCAGGCATCTCCTCTGCCGATTGAAATTGCGATGCTGGTTTTGTTTGAACAACCATTAAAAATAGCTCCTTGATTTAAGCGCGTACAGCTTCGATGATGCTATTGGCAGTTTGTGTCGGGATAATGCGTGTTACTTTAAAGCCAGCGGCTTCTAAGAGCGATCGGTATTGCGCTTCGCTACGTTCGTAACCGCCAGGAGTTGTGAGTAACGACTCTAAGTCGATTAACTTACCAACAAACGGCGCATTACCAGGAGGCATAATCATTTCTACGATTAAAAGTTTGCCGTCGGCTATCATCGCCTCGCGACAGTTTTTTAGCAGTTTCACCGCGCGATCGTCGTCCCAGTTGTGAACGACAAACATCAAAATGTACGCATCACCATCACTGGGTACTGAATCTAAACAATTCCCTGCAACAAGTCGAGCGCGATCGCCAATTTGGGCGGATTCAATTGCTGGAGTCGCCGCCGCGATCGCCGAGGGAAAATCAAAAAGTACTCCTTGCATTGTGGGATGTGCTTGCAAAAGTGCAATAATTGTGCTAGCGCTTGCATAAATCCCAATGTCCACCACCTTGTGCATCGACGAAAAGTCATAATTTGCCAGGAGTGACTGCGCTGCACGTTGTGAAATACTTGCTTTAGACTCGCTTGAAACGCGCGCAACTTCGGGATCTTGGTAATATTCAAATAATCCTTGTCCGTAGAGATGCTCAAACGCGGGTTTGCCTGTTTTGACGCTGTAGTGCAGATTTTCCCAAACATTCCAGTGCCAATCTTGACCAAAAAACTTGACCGCAGCACGAACAGAATCGGGTGTATCACTTTGCAGGAACTCAGCAAGAGGCGTTAAACTAAAACAACGCTCGTACTCAGCGAAGATCCCGACACTAGCAAGCGATCGCATGAGTCGATATAGTGACGGTGCGTGAGTGTCTGTTGCTTGCGCTAACTCGTCAATGCTTTTGGAACCATCGGCTAATAAGTCAGCAATTCCCAATTCAGCAGCGGCGTAGATTAATCGTGCTACCCGCAAACCTCCCAACATTTGCATCATTGCCACTTGCGGGGGTAAATCTGGTGGCATATTGGTATTTGGTTTAGTCGCTGTCATTTTTCTATTTCCCTAACTAACAACCAACACCCTCAATCACTTTCCAGGGGGATGCTGTGGCAAAAACTTTTGTGAGTTTGAAACCTGCGGCGTCAAAAAGTGTGCGATATTCTGCTTCTGTACGTTCGCGCCCGCCAGAGGTTGTGAGCATTTCTAGGTCAAGAAGTTTACCGAAATAAGGCGTGTTTCCTGGGGGAATGACGGCTTCTACTAGCAATAGCTTGCTGTGTTCCGCCATTGCGCGGCGACAGTTTTTGAGAATTGCGATCGCTTGAGGTTCATCCCAGTCGTGGATTACGGTTTTAAGCAGGTAAGCATCACCGCCGGATGGTACAGATTGGAAAAAGTCACCAGCAACTAATTCGCAACGATCTGCTAGTCCATTCACTTCGATAAACTCTTTCGCACCTGTAATCACGGAGGGTTGATCGAATAAAACGCCTTTGGTTGCGGGATAGGCTTTGAGAATTGTTGACAAATGACTGCCATAACCGCCGCCGATATCAACTAATTTAGCGATGCCTGAAAAATCGTAACCTGTGGCGATCGCGCTATTGTTCATTGAGGCTAAATTAGTCATTGCCTCATCGAAGTTATTACCTGCTTGCGGATTCTGGACAAAATACTCAAATATATTCGGTTTGCCAAAGGTATATTCGACGGCTGTTTTACCTGTTTTGACGCTCTCAATTAAGTTTCCCCATAAGTCCCAGTGCCATTTTTCACCGGACATAATCGCCCAAGCGCGTACTGAGTCGGGGGTGTCAGTTTGTAATGTCGCGGCGAGTGGTGTTAAGCTAAAGCGCCTGTTTTCGTCTTCAGCAAAGATACCGAAACTGGCAAGCGATCGCAACAAGCGATAAAGTGACGGTTCGTGCATTCCGGTTAGCTGTGCCAACTCCTTGCTGCTTTTGGCTTGATCTTTTAGTAAATCAGCAATTCCTAGTTTGGCTGCGACATAAATTGCCTGCGAGACTTGGTAAGCATTGATCATCTCCACCATCGCCACTTGCGGTGGCATCATTTTGGCTCTGAAATTCTGCAATGAACTGGTGATATTCATCATTGCTTGAATCAGTCCGATGGGAGGCTTTTTTGGTTTTGTTTTGAGATTAGCTTGAGACATCGCATTTCGCTTTACTAATGTGGAAGTTTGCTCCCTAAATCCCCCATAAATGAGGGACTTTCATTTCAACTTTGAGATTGTCTAGCACTAAGACTTTTTGATGTAGCAAATTTCGTAAAGCGTGGGGTCTGATTGCGCGATTTTGCCGATCGCGGGCATATGTGCTAAGGCTTCAGGATTATTAAAAATGCCGCGAAAGTCTTCTACACTTCTCCATTGCGCGTAGTTTGTAACTCGTTTACCGTCTAAGCTTTTGTGGATGTTTGCTGAGATAAAGCCAGGGAGTTTACACATGACTTCTTCTGTCGCTTTTACTAATAAATCAACGAGTAATTGTTGGTTTTCTGGTTCGACGATGAAGACATTAATGAGGGTGACAAGATCGGCATCTTGGGAAATTGTTGTTAATGTTTGGTTGTTGATGAGTGTCGTCATGTTAGTTTTTTGGTAAGTTTTAGATTGTGGTTTTGAAGAGTGAACGAACCACTCTAAACGCAGAGGTAAGAAATAAAGAGAGGGTTATGTTGGTACAGACTCGATGATGCTCATTGGAGAGCGTGAGGAGATAATGTTGGTGAGTTGAAAACCGGCGGCGGCGAGAAGTTGTTGATATTGTTCTTGGGTGCGTTCGATCGCGCCTGCACTCATGAGGAGTGCTTCTACGTCTAAAATTTTGCCTAGGGATGGTTCGTTACCTGGCGGGATAACCATCTCGATGAGTAACAGTTTGCCATGTGTGGCGATCGCTTGGCGGCAGTTTTTGAGAATGGCGATCGCGCGATCGTCGTCGTAGTCGTGAATGAGGTTTTTAATGATGTAAACATCACCATCAGGGGGAAATGATTGAAAAACATCTCCGGTGACAAGTTGAGTGCGATCGCTCAATCCTGTTACTTCAATAAGGCGTTCTACTTGTTCGATGCGCGTTGGAGTGTCGAAATAAACTCCCTGTTGTGATGAGTTGTTTTTCAATATCGAAGCAATGAGTTTACCATCGCCTTGACCTCCTGCGCCAATATCAACGATGCGCTGGAATGATGTGAAATCATAGTTAGCTAATATTGCAACATCGGTCATTGCTAACGCACTAACCATCGCTCCATCAAAGTTTTTGGCAACTTCAGGATTTTGCTGATAATATTCTTGAAACTCCATTCCGAAAATCTGGTCAAAAGCGGGTTCGCCTGTTTTAATGCTGTGCAGAATACCTCCCCACATCCGCCAGTGCCACATTTCACCAACGACGATCGCATAGTCTCGTAGCGAATTGGATATGTTGGTTTGCAGTAATGCGCCTCTTGGAGTCAGGTGAAATAAACCGTTTTCGTCTTCGGTGAAGATATCAAAACTAGCAAGTACTCTTAACAATCGATATAGTGACTGTTCGTGAGTTGCGGTTGTTTGGGCTAACGCTGTAACACTCTGCGGTTGCGTTAATAAGTCTGCAATACCCAACTTCGCCGCCACAGAAATTGACTGCGCAAGTCGATAAGCATTCATCATTTGCAGAATTTTGACCTGCGGTGGTACGCCTTGAGCAACTGGCGGACGAGGTATTGTCACATCTGAAGTTTTGTGTTGCGATGAAACCATGCTTTAGCCTTGCCTTATTGATGAGCGGCGATAAATAATTGTTCTTTATTTGAGCCAAGCTGAAATACTGCCTCAATTCCTGCCATTAGCTCGATCATCTCGTTTAATGCGGTTATAATCCGCTGATATTGTCGAATATCTTTCTGGCTGAGATAACAACCTTCACGATCTTTGATCCATTTTTGACAAATTTGATAGTTGCCAACACTGTAGTTCCAAACTTGTGAAGGTACGTTTTTGAAATATTGTTTTTGATTAATCCAAACTCGTCCTTTGTCGTCACTTTGCTGTCGCTGGGCATAGCGCACTGCTTCAACAACATTACTACCTATAACAGGGTAATCAGCAAGGATTGGTGTTAGCTGTTCGTCATTTCGTTTTTGTGAATATATACGCAAAATTCCTCGAATTTGAACATCTGCTATTAATCTTCCTTGGCGCTGTGAATGAACTTCATGCCAAGCTGATTTTCGTAGTGTGGGATAAAGCTTACTATCTTGTTTATTAGGTAAGTGACGATGCCGAGGATGTTCTATTAAGACTGTATTCATGATTTTTGAATTTCAAAGATTACAGGGTATTGAGAAAGTAAAATAGTAGATTGCAAATAATACAAAACAAGCGGCTATTCGTAAGTAGTTTATATTTACGAAATTCTAAAGCAATGTTATTTTTGATTTAGAGATGTCTCTTTTTAAGAAATGCTTTTTTTGAAATAACTGTATTAAATACTACGCAATCAAACTTTCTTAGGTTTTGAAGTGAAAATCTCGAAAAGCTTCTTTTAAAGAAAGTACCTTTTTAAATCTTTGTAGATAGTTTCTCACATAAATACAAAGAACAAGTTTTTAAAAAGGGTAATTAGTGTATATGTTATGTGTAACTTCTTGGTAGTTGTAGCGGTGAGTATAATTACGAGTCGCACCTTTTGAGATGAATGAACGTTTAGCTGAAGAAAGAGACTTTTGTCTTTATGAATCAAAATGAATTAATTGGTGCGTATCTGATGTGAAGCGATGATTGCCGCTTAAGTGACCATCTTCCATATGAATAATACGGTCGGCAACGTCTAAAATACGATTATCGTGCGTCACCATGACAATTGTACAGCTTTGTTCTTGAGCAAGATGCTGCATCAATTCAACAACAGCACGACCAGATTTGCTATCTAAAGATGCTGTTGGTTCGTCAGCTAAGACAAGTTTAGGTTGATTGACTAAAGCCCTGGCGATCGCAACGCGTTGTTTTTGTCCACCAGAGAGATTTTCGGGGTAGTAATTGAGGCGATCGCCTAACCCGACTGCTTGAAGAATTGTTTGCGATCGCGCAACTTGCAGCGAAATGTTATTGTTGACTTGCGCTGCCATTTGCACATTTTGCTGTGCTGTGAGAAATCCTAGTAAGTTGTGTGATTGAAAAATATAACCGATTTGGCGTCGCAGTTTTGTTAGCTTTTGCTGACTTGCGCCGGATAATTCTTGACCGAGAAACTGAATACTTCCTGATTGTACAGAACGCAAACCACCAATCAAACTGAGTAATGTTGTTTTTCCCGATCCTGATTGTCCTGTAATAATCACAAACTCTCCCGCACCAATTTCTAAATTAATATCGAGTAAAGTTTGCTTTTGCAAAACGCCTTTACCATAGTAGTGGTTAAGAGATTGAATTTTTAGTGCTGGTTGTTGCATAGATTACTGATTAACTAAAAATATCTGCTGGATCAGCCGCCCGCAGTTTACGGATAGCGATCGCACCCGATACGCAGCACATCAAAACTGTCAAAAGTAGTACTAATAAGGCGCGGCTTATTGTCATGGCGATTGGTAACAGCGTTTCTTTTTGTACTATATTGTACTGAAACATCGCAAAGGCAAATCCAGGTAAATATCCTAAAGCAGCTAAGATTAAAGCTTGCTGAAAAACAACAATGAGTAAGTAAACTTGAGTGTATCCTATTGCTTTGAGTGTTGCGTATTCGGGTAAATGATCGGCGATTTCACTGTACAATATTTGATAGACAATCACAGTTCCGACGACAAACGCCATGATTGTTCCTAGAGTAAAGATAAAACCAATTGCTGTACTACTTGCCCAATAAGATTTTTCAAAATCGATAAATTCTTGCTTAGATAGTAGTCTGATATCTTTTTGCGTTAGAGAACTCCGCAGCTTTTCAAGAACAACTTCGGTATTTGCTCCTGGTTTGAGTTTAACTAAACCAACGTCAATAAGTCCGAGGTTTCGTCCGTCTTGATTAAATAACCGGAAAAAATTTAAATCGCTTGTGATTAAATTACCATCAGCACCGAATGACGTTCCTAGCTGAAACAATCCGCCAATTTTAATTGTGCGTCCTCCTACTTCTGTTGCGATCGCCTTTCCTTGTAAAAAATCAGCGGCGATTGTACCGAACTCTTGACGCGAACCTTGGTCGAACAAAAAAACATCTGGTTGCTTAATTTTATCGAGGTTTTGTTGGACTCCTGGTAAGTTGACGATAGAAGCATCTGGGTCAAATCCAATCACTTGAATACTACGCAGCTTGCGTGTTTGAGGGTTTCTCCATGAAGTAAAACCTATATAAATAGGATGAACGGATTCCACTTCCTCAAGTGCTAAAACTTGGTACAAACGCCGCTGCGAAAAAGTTTTCAGAGAAAGTAACGCATCCGATTGAGGATTGATGACAACAATTTCGCCATTCAAGCTTTGGTGAAACTGAACATTACCATCAAACAATGCTTCTCGAAAACCTAATTGCATAAACATTAAAATATTGGCAAAAGCAATTCCAGCTAATGCCACAATTAACCGTGTTTTTTCGCGCGTGAGTTGTAACCATGCCAAAGGAATTTTACGAATCATTTTCTTGGCATTAAATAAGTATTGTTCAGTTTAAACATTAATTTCTACAACCACTTTGGCGTAAGTAAAACCAGAAACTAACTCGCTAGCTGTTGTGGGTAAATTAATTCTGACTTCTACAACTCTGGCATCAACATCCGCAGCAGGATCGCTATCTAAAATGTTTTGTTTACCGATTTGTCTACCTACTTGTGACACAGTCCCTTGAATTTTTTCAGAAAAAGCTCGGTTTTCGCTAGTAATACTCGCTGTTTGACCTGTACGTACTTTGCTAATATCTTCTTCAAGAACTTCTGCAACGACAACCATTTGATTGGTCCGCGCGAGTTCAGCAATTCCATCGGAGCTAATTGTTTCTCCAGATCGCGTGTGAATTTTAATGATTTCCCCATCAATGGGAGCTTTAATATAGCTTAATGCTAATTCTGCTTGAGTTAATTTAACAGCAGCCAGCATCCGATTTACTTGAGCTTGGGCTTCGCGCACGTCGGTTGGGCGCACTTCGGTAATGCGGTTGAGATTGGCTCGCGCTTCCTCGATTTGGCGTTGTAAAGTTGCGATTGTTTCGTTACGAGTTGCTTGGCTTTCATTAACTTGCTGTCGTGCGGTTTCTGCATTTAAGCGTCTTGTTTCCAGTTCTTGCACAGAAATTGCACCCTCTTGATACAACCGTTGATAACGTTCGTAGTCACTTTGAGCATTGCGCTGCGCTGCTACTTGACGCGCGACTGTTGCTTGAAGCGTTTCTTGTTGTCCTGCAAGTTCGGCTTCCAGACGGGCGATCGCGGCTTTTTGGGCTTCGATTTCTCCGGTTTGCGCTCCTGCTTGGATTTTTGCGAGTGCAGCACGCGCAACTTGTACATCGGCTTGAGCGCTTTCTAGCGCGGCTTGTAGGCGGGTATGCGTGTCTAGAATTGCTACTGTTTCACCTGCTTTCACCCAATCGCCTTCTTTTACCAAGATTTGCTCAACTCTTGCGCCTTGTGCTGAACTTGGTGAAGATAGGGCGACAACTTCTCCTTGTGGTTCTAAGCGCCCTAACGCAACAACATTGCGGGTGACTGGCGTCGGATTAGTTACTACTGTAGGCGTTGGTTGATTTGTTTGGTGAAATCGAATGAAAGCAACAGTACCAACAACAACAGTTGTCGCAAGGATTAAAGGAATGCGCCACTTATTTGGCTTGAAGCGTGATTGTTTTGACCCTGGCTTCTCTGTAACGATTGACATAGTAGCTGGTTTGTAGATCTGAATGTTACTGCTGTGTTGTAAAGTCGTAGCTTGTGTTTGACACCGCAGTTTGGTATGACGCTAACTCAGGAGAAGTAGCCCCTAAATCCCCATGTGTGGGGGACTTCAAATTTAGGACGCTCTCAAATGGGAAGTTTATTCTTTTTTAGATGTCCTTTGAGAGTTGATTTTATCTTTGACACCTGCACTAAAAGTTGCAAAATCTTAAGTTGCTCGTTGCAATAATTCTCGTAACTGAGATCTAAGAATTTATCAACCTACCAAAAATGTTTCGATTTAGTTCACTATGACACGTTGTACCTTTAATCTAGTTGCGATAAAGGTGTAAAAGTGTGTAACTTGTGTTTCTTTTATGTTCACAAGATAAGATGCGCGCAAGTTTGGGGTTTTCTATTTCTGCGATTAGCGGCGAAGATGTTAATTACTGAGTAGGTGCAACTAAATCAGAATCAATGCTTGGCTTGACTGGATGTCTTTGGATGTAAGCGAATAAAGCTGATGTCAGCACGAGGACAACGGAGACAAATACTACGACTTCAATCATGATGTTGAAACGCATAATTCTTAGTTGTTACCTCCATCAAACAAGATTGAAGTGTTCTATGTGGATATATTTAGCGGGAACTTCTAGCTCGTGTAAGGCTTTTTCGACTTCAGCTAAAAAGCGGGGCGAACCACAAAGAAAATAGCGCCAGCCTTCGCGATCGCTTGGAATATGTCGTGCTAGCAGTTCTTTGTTGATATAGCCCGACTCTCCCGCCCAATTTTCAGGAGGCTTTTTGATTACATGAGTTACACTCAAGCTCTCTAATTGCTTGTTGAGATATTCTAATTCTTCGCGGAAAGCCACATTCTCCCAGGAAGCATTGGCGTAAATTAAGTGAATTGGTCGGCGATCGCCGCGTTGAGCAAAGGTAACGAGAATGCTAAACATTGGTGTGACACCTACACCGTTGGCGATGAGAACTAAGCCAGTGAAGCTGAACTGATCCGGAGTAAAAGCGCCGTGGGGACCATCAAGAAAAGCTTTTGTCCCTGGTTGAATGTGTTTAATTTTGTTTGTAAAATCACCAACGGCTTTGATTGTGAGTGCGACTTGATCGGTGCGATCGCCGTTAGAAGAAAACGAAAACGGATGCTCTTGAATGTGATAAGGAGAGCGATCGAGCGTTAACCAAGCAAATTGTCCTGGAGAAAAACGAATACCTTCATGTCCCTGCGGACGCAGTACGAGTGTCCAAGCGTTACCTCGTTGTGGAACCACAGTTTCTACCCGATAGGGTTTTTGCATCATCAACCACGGCTTGAGCAAACGGACATAAATCAATGAACCAAACGCCACAAACGCTAGCAGCGTCCACAGCAAAGCTTTCCAAGGAAGTACAAGATAGTAGTTCACGCCAAAAGCATGAGCTAGCCCTAACCCTACCGCAGTTACAGCAAAAATTCCGTGACTGGTGCGCCACACTTCATAGTTGAGCTTGAGTTTCTGTCGCCATACCGAAGTGACAACAAGTAATATTAAAGCGATCGTCGAAAGAATGGCGAATTTTGCTCGCCAAGGAGCCGCAAAAAAGTTGAGCGCTTGTAGGTATTGACGATCGTGAAAAAATAAAATGATGGGATGAGCAAGGATCAAAGCAAATGCGACTTGGGTAATATAGCGATGGTATTGCAGAACAATATCAATACCGTAAGGAGCCGCGATCGCATCAAAACGCGCTGTCAGTGCAAATTGCAGCATCATCATTGCCAAGCCTACATATCCAAAAGCCGCAGAAAACTCAATCCAAAAACCCCTCCCACTTGGCGCTGGCTGAATCAACAGAATCAACAACGGAGAAAGGGTTAATAGAAGATGTAAAGCTATCCAAAATATTCCTACAACCCAGAAATTTTTTCTTTGAAACATCTTTCTCTTTCCACTTACTTTGAGGGTGGTGCGATCAAGTTGTTGTTAGATATTTCAACCAAAATCGTAGTGGTTAAAATTGTCTAACAATTGGTTCAGGCATTTTTTGAGACTTAGAAAAACATATTATCTTTCTAAATCTCGAATTTAGATGTTCCGTTCAATCCTCTGAGTTTTTCTCTTGTCTAGCTCATTTGATTCAGGTAGTTACTCCTGTTTGTAGAGTATTTCTTAATGCCAAATGGCTGTAATAACTTTTTGAGCGTGAAAAAAATCGTCGTACAAATGCATAGGCTAAGATTTTTTTCAAGTGTTTATTACTAACTTAACTCGCTCGTCGAGGTCAATTTTTAACGCTGCTTTTTGTTCCAGCACCTTCGTTTAATAACACTACTTATTTCGCCTACACCAACACAAACCTAGTACAGCAAACATACTTAAAGTCAATACTGAAACACCCCCAACATTAGCATTAGAAACGGGATCGGCACGGAAAACTGCGGTTTGACCATTTTCTAGCAGCGCTTCAAATGTCACTTGACCAGTATTGTTCAATCCGCGTCCATCAATCACCAGATCCACTACTTTAGAATTAGCAAGAGGATCGCCAACAGCAATAACTTTGTTAGTTACAGGGTTTTTTCCTGTATAAATACCACTACCACCTCCCGCATGAAGATAAGCTAAAAAGGCGATTTGACCTTGATCGTTAAGCGCAGGAATTGATTGAAAAAAACTAAAAGGACCACTATCGTCAATATACGTTTCTACTTCTCGATCTCGTCTCTTTTTAAAGATACCGTGCTTGCCATTATTTAACTGAGCTAAAAAGGCAACCGTGCCATTATTATTAATAGCTGGTGAACTGAAGGATCTAAATCTACCAGTACTGTCAGCAACTTTAACAGTTCCTTTACCTCTACCAAGAAAGATTCCAGTTGCTCCTGTATCCAAAGTAGCGTGAAACGCAACCGTGCCAGCATCATTAATCGATGGTACACTAAAAGCACTAGCAGGACCATCAGTTCCTACGGTTCTAAAGCCAGCATTAAAGTTACTAAAGCGATCGCGGCTGGAAGCAATCGTTGTTGTTTTACCATTTTGATTAACAAAAATTCCCGCTTCTGTTGTATCTAGAAGGGCATTAAAAACTATTGCCCCTTGATCGTTCAATTTGGCGTGACTAAAGTATCCAAATTCACGATTACTATCAACAATAGTAGTAATCTTTCCATTATTCTCGGTAAAAACCCCTGTATAAGATTGGGCGTAGTCTGGACTATAAAAAACACCAATGAATGACTTTGTGTTGCTGTTGTTGATAGTAGGACTAAAGAAAATGTGATTAATAGGGCTACCATCAACAATTGTTGTATTTCCGCCTCCCGAACCGGTAAAAATTCCGTTTGGTGGAAGAGTCCGATCGACAAAACCTTCAAAAGCTACGGTTCCTTTGTCGTTGATAGCAGAGGCTCTAAATACACTATGGGAAGTACTAATTTGACTGATTTGGGTAAACTTGTAGCGAGACATTGTATTGCTTATGTAGTTAAAAGTTTAAAAGCGTTTACGCTCCGAATGAAATCGGAGTTACTTGAAACGAATGTGACAGAAGTAGACTTTAAGCAGTTGCGATCGCAATTTTGACGAATTAGCTGCGTAGAGATGAATTGTAACTGAGTAGCTGCACCCAAAAGCTACTTGGCTAGCTTCTCAAATTTTTCCACAGATTCACGACAACTGCATTCAAATAACTAAGTAGATGTGTAGATTTTACGTGTGATATGCGTGTAACTTTAATGACGAATTGGTTTTAACCCAAGTGCTTGCATGACTTCTGCATCATGCACATCTAGCTCAAACCACTGTCCCCAACCGATCCCCATAGATTCCAATACTTGTCGCACATCTTTGAGATAGCGTAGTAGCGAACCGCGCGGAACTGTCCAAGGAATCGCACCAAATTCATTGCATAAAACTGCAACGTTGTTGGTTCTTGCCCAATTGGCGATCGGAGATAAGAGTGTTATCAGTTTATCTCGATCCCATTGTTGTTGAGCGTAATGCTCTACTGCGTTTTTCGCCTCAGTGTCTTGAATTTTGCTCAGTGGAAGAGTTATTGTCGCAAGAGTTGCAGGATAGGGGATATTTTTCATAAATTGTGTAGCACGCCATCCCCAGGAAGCGCCTTGGTGGGTGAAAACAAATGGTTCGTAAAAGTGGAAGTTATACACGACATTTTTATCTGCAACAATGCGAGTCAAAGGAAGCGATCGCGCGTTGTTCCAATCGTTTGCAGTCGCACTCACATTGGAACTGGCAATAATTGTGTGGTGGGGTGCGCCTGTGCGCATAGCTTTGATTAACTCGATTTGCACCCGATCCCAAGCTTGAGGTGTTTCTGCATTTGGTTCGTTCATCACTTCCAAAAACACCTTTTCGGGATCGCTGCTGCGCATATGAGTTGCAAAAGCTTTAAAGAACGCAACAAACTTAGCGAGTACAGCAGGATCGGAATACAGCGATTTGGGATGATTAAACGGCGCTAAAATGATTCCCAGCCCTACTTGCGCGTGAAGCCGCACGATCGCATCGAGAGTCGCTAGCGAATCAGTCTTTAAAACACCAGGATTCTTGTTATCGAAAAATGTTGATAAAACAACAGGTAGGCGCGTGTAAGTCAATCCCAAGCGCTTGTACTGCTGCAATGTTGCTAATGTATAGTATCCATCAGCGAGGTTGTGTCGTTGCCAGTGTCCGAGATTAAAACCTTTGGCTAAAGTCTGCAATCGGCTGGGTTTAACTGTGGTAGGTGATGCGGCTTGCAGGCGATCGCACGCAATACCTGTTAGCCCAGAAGCCATTGCGAGTAGACCAAACCGGATAAAATGAGAGCGAGAGCAAGAACGAGTATATTGCATAGAATTTATTTATATAGATTGTCTCGCGTGTCGAATGCGGTATTTTTGCACAGTTCCGATCATGCGTTGCGCAATAGTTTCAATCTGGTGATAAAAAGATTGCGGTAGAAACCACAACAAATACGCAGCAACTAAAGTCATCAGCGTACGACGAGGTTCTTTCCAAATACTCCAATGAGTAACCAAAGCTTGATGCATCAAATTTACCGCGACTGTTCCCGAGTGCATCCGAATCGCACTTCGCGCCAGCGACTTGAGTTGATAAGCCTTCGCGGGGCGATCGCACTGTGCAACGAGTTCAGGGGCATAAGTACGAGTTTTTGCGAGAACCTTTTCTAATGACTCAAACTGCTTGAATAAATTTTGCGAAGCCCCTTGAGGATTCACTCGATACAACGTAAGCGCTTCAGGAATTCCCTCAATTTGCCAAGAAGTTTGAATTGCAATGCGCAGCCAATATTCTAAATCCTCAGCATGATGCAATTGCTCGTCGAAATAACAACCCTGCATCGCACTATCTTCTATCACTTCTCGCCGCATGACAGCCGCCGAACCGTTCCCAACAACACTATCGAGCAAGAGATACGACGGCGTAATATTTTTGAGTTTGGGCATCATAAACGTACCGAGTAAATTGCCCGATTCATCAATAAAAGCGGAACGGCTAAAGCTCACACCTACACTGGGGGAAGATTCCAGATGCGCCAAATGTTTTTCTAGCTTTTGTGGTAGCCACAGATCATCGCCATCTAAAAACGCAATAATTTCACCTTGCGCATGACGAATACCAGTATTGCGCGCTGCGGATACACCACGATTTGCTTGGTGAATAATCTTAATTCTCGGATCGTTAAACTGCTGACAAATCGCCACACTCGCATCCGGCGAACCATCATCGACTATTAACAATTCCCAGTTTTGATATGTTTGTGCTACCACCGATGCTACTGCTGTAGCGATATACTTCTCGACTTTGTACACCGGTACGATCGCTGTTACTTTTTTCATTTTCAGATACTATGCCAATTGTCTAGATTGCTCTTGATGAATGCGGCGTTTTTGGCTGTTTCCTGTCATTTTTAAAGCAATCGCTTCTATTTTTTTGTGGATTGAGTTAGGTAGAAGCAACAGCGAATAAGCAGCAGCTAAAGTTAAAAGTGTTCGGCGTGGTTCTTCAAATAAGATCCGCCAATGAGTTGCTATAGCTTGATGCACAAGTTGTACAGCTTTTGATGTAGCTTGTTCGCGGATTGATCTACGAGCTAAAAATCTTAATTGATAAGCCTTCGCGGGGCGTTCCCATCGTGCAATCAGTTCAGGGGCATAAGTACGAGTTTTTGCGAGTACCTTTTCTAACGACTCTAGTTGTTGCAATTCATTGGTAGAAGCTCCTGTTGAATTGACACGATACAATGTGAGAGCTTCAGCAATGCCCTCAATTTGCCAAGAAGTTTGAATTGCAATGCGCAGCCAACATTCAATATCCTCGATATGATGCAGTTGCTCGTCAAAATAGCAGTCATTTTGAGCATCTGAATATTTAATCGCTTCTAAAACTTCACGCCGAATGACCGGAGCCGAGCCGTTGCCGATGGGATTGCGATAAAGTATGTACGATGGTGCGATCGCCTTCAGCTTCGATAGCTGATAAATTCCTAAACGTGTTCCCGATTCACCAATAAAAGCGGAACGACTAAAGCTCACACCTACACTGGGGGAAGATTCCAGATGCGCCAAATGTTTTTCTAGCTTTTGTGGTAG
This sequence comes from Gloeocapsa sp. PCC 7428, assembly GCF_000317555.1. Classification (GTDB taxonomy): domain Bacteria; phylum Cyanobacteriota; class Cyanobacteriia; order Cyanobacteriales; family Chroococcidiopsidaceae; genus Chroogloeocystis. The sequence goes on along the minus strand of NC_019745.1, from coordinate 5,384,414 downwards.
CCACAGATCATCGCCATCTAAAAACGCAATAATTTCACCTTGCGCATGACGAATACCAGTATTGCGCGCTGCGGATACACCACAATTTGCTTGGTGAATAATCTTAATTCTCGGATCGTTAAACTGCTGACAAATCGCCACACTCGCATCCGGCGAACCATCATCGACTATTAACAATTCCCAGTTTTGATATGTTTGTGCTACCACCGATGCTACTGCTGTAGCGATATACTTCTCGACTTTGTACACCGGAATAATGACTGTTACTTTTTTCATTTTTTGATGTAATTTTTAGAAGGCATAAATTTTTTACTAGGAGGATACCGAAGAATTAATCAAGATGCTGTAAATAGCCCTCAAAGTTCTCTACTTATAGGAAACTTACAACGTCAAAATCTTCCAGAAGTAGAAAGCCAAAATTGTAATATTTGTTTAATAAAGTACTATTAAACTTTTACTTGGTTTCAATAAATCATAGTGTTACACAGTAAAATTAATGTGTTTATTTTGTCTATCTTGTGGTGGATATCTGTGTAACAAGTGTCTTTATTTCGCAACTCATATAAAAATAAAAATATTTGCGCTATTGTATAGTCTTATTGGTCTAAAAAAATACTGACTTGTATATATCTGTAGAACACATCATATATTACTTCGCTTCAGGCAACGCAGAATTTTTACTATAATGATTGGAGTCAGAATTGAAGCTGACAATTTTATTTAACGGTCAATTTTGGGAAGGAATAGTTGAAATAAACTACGAAGGTTCTTTTAAAGCCGGAAGACATATATTTGGCTCAGAACCTAAAGATCCTGAAGTTTTGAACTTCGTAATCCATTCCGCACTGAAAATTTTAGAAAATACCACTTCTTCAATAGAATTAAATGTATGTGAAGAAAAGAAAGTTAATCCTAAGCGTCTTGCAAGAGAAGTTGCCAAAGAGTCTGTTAGAGGCGTGTCTACAATGGCACAGGAGGTGATTCAACGCGAGTTAGAAACTCGAAAAAAGGAAAAGAAAGTGGTTTCTAAAGCTCAAAAAGAAGCCGAAAAAGAGCAAAAACGTTTACTTGCGCAGCAAAAAGCAAAAGCAAGACATCGCGGTAAAGGTTAAGCAATCTACCTTAATAAGATCATTCCTGCTACTTGAGGATTAAAATGACTAGGAAAGACAGTAGGGCAAGGATGACTTAGAAAATATTTTTGACAAAATTCAGGTGTTGTATTCTTGTCTGTATATTTTGCTCTTTGTAAATTAACTATTTGCAGATTTGCTTGATACAAATTAGTTCCAATCAAAACTGACTCCTGTAAATTGGCTCCTGCCAAATCAGCGTTTTGTAGATTAGCTCCTATCAAATTAGCATTTTGTAAGTTAGCTTCTTCCAAAATAGATTTTTGGAGATTGGCTTTTAATAAAGTAGCATTTTGTAAGTTAGCTCTTGCCAGAATAGCTTCCTGTAAATTGGCGTTAATTAAAATTGCATTAGAAAGTTGAATATTAACCAAATAAGCTTTCTGGGACGCTAAACCTGCTAAACTTTGTTGCTCCCACTCTAGCCAAAACCAAGGGATTCTTCTAGGTGTACTATTTAAAAACTCAAGTGCTTCAATGCGCCCACCGCTTCCAGGTTGATCGTATGCTGCGGTAATCACTTGCCATGCTTGATAAATTTCTGTATTGCGCTGTTGGCGTTCGTTAAAAATAACAAAAATCGCAGCAGAAAGAATTGATAAATTACCAATGAGTTGAATAATTTCTATAAACGCTAAGTTTTTGAGCCAATCAAGAATAACTTCTAAACGTTTCTCGAATGAGTTAAATGTTGCTAAAAACTTAGCCTGCTTCACTGGTGGAATATGCTTTCCACAACGCTTGCGATGTTCTCGATCTACTTGAGATGCTTGCTTACTTCGGTTTCTCATGGCATTTAGCAGCCTAAACAATCAACCTCCTGCACGAATTTTAGATTTGCCCCTAAAATTAGGTTTATTTTTAGCAAGCTAAATTAATAAAATATCAATTAAACGTTTCCACTCTACGATGTCGCCATTTCTAGACGTAAGAAGATCAGTCAAGTCATCAAAATCTCGATGAATTCCATCTTTATAAATTTTGACTTTTTCTTCGTAAGAATTTACTTTTACACGATCTGTTTTGCCTTTAAGTAGAAAATTGCAATAATAGTCAAATAGATCAATTAGTATTTGGAATGGCAGAACTAATTCTTCATAATTTAAATTTTGACAATACTCGTTGTATTCTTCTAGCATTCCTCGAATGATAAGATATTCTAAATAGTTGAGTTTGACAAAAGGATTGTTAGGGAATTTGTGTAATGCATCTTGCATAAGCTCCATCGAGCGAGTAGAGTCATTTTGCTTGAGTAAGAAAACAGCGTACCGTTTCACTGCCCACGTGTAAGCAGGATTTTTAGTCAAAACATCATTGTAAGCTTGTTCTGCTGCTTCTATACGGTTGTACTTTTCTAAGAAATAAGCATAGTGTGAGAGTGTCCACAAGTCGGTGTCATAGCCACGCTGTAAAGCTTTTTGATACCATTCATAAGCGCGATCCATCAAAAAGTTGCGCTCTAGAATGTAAGCGTAGTAATTGGCTCCTTCACTTCTATTTGCGGTAAATGCTTGTTCAAGATGGTGCAATGAGGTTGCGTAATCGTAAGTTTTACCATAGCATTGACCGATTCCGTAATGAAAATCTGCTGTTTGTTGGTGCTTCAGCAAGTGTTGATATAGTTTGGTTGCTACTTTATAAACATCTTCTGTACGCAAAAAGTCTGCAACTTCTGCAATTGAGGCGATCGCATATTCTTGATATTGGTCAAGAATCTTTTCATACTCATGATTTCGAGCAAGATTCATCAACTCGTTTTCTATCATTAGTTGTACCTGTTCAATATTGTTTAACTTGCTTGAAAAGCAGTTTTGTGCCAAAGTGACAATGCTTTAATTTCGGCAAGTGGTAGTAACAAATTATCTTGAATTTCTTGCCGCACTCGATTGCTGACATAACAGCTATCGTTCAGACAATCTATCAATAATTGGTTGGCATTGTAGTATTGTTTAAGTATTTCCATCTGCTGACGACTAAACTGCCAATCGTAGCCAAAATCCCGATAGGAAATAGAGACGACCTTTAATTGTTCCATCCAAGCATCACCGTTAGCTTCCCACCACAGGTCAAATTCACTATCGTTAAGTGAGCCGAATACTTGTGATTTAAGTTGTTCCAATTCTTGCTCAAGCTTAGGATCGACAATACTAGCACGGTTGATTGCTCGCTCAAGAACACGCTTGAAAGTCAGGATGCGCTTGGGAGTATCTTTAATGACATGATTAAGCGCCAGTGTCCGATCAAGCGCCAGGTCAAGTGCAAGCTCATCATTTATTTTACGAGTTATTGTCGGCTCAAGCGCACGCGATAAATCTAAAGTACTACTGAATAGATTAGAAGTTCGTGATACGTCAAGGTCAAAATAGAAAGCTCGTACGAGTACTGACTTCTGTAAACACATACTACGAGCTTTTTGGCTAACCCAAGTAAGAAACGCTTGTAATTGATCATCTGTTGCTAGGAGTTGATCGACGTGTTGCTTCATTAACAGCAGCAGATAGTCAGCATTTCGTAGCATACTAACGCTAAACAAAAATACTTCCCGCCAGCGCTTCTCTGTGCTATGACTAACCAGTTTTCGTAACCCTCGCTCTAAAGCGTCAGGATCGGGGTTATCAACAATTGTCTGCGCCGTGAAATACTCATGAAATGTCAAGTGCGAAAACGAATAGATTCCCCTAGCGCGTTCTACTAACAACCCATGTTGAGCTTCGATTGATTTGAGAATGACTTCGCTATCGAGTTGCAATGCTTGAGTTGCCGTGACGCTACTCGGTAAGCTACGAATATAATCAGCAATGTACTGTTCTAACTCTTGCTGGCGGAAGAAGTATTCACCTTGTTCAAACGTCTGAAAAGCAATTTGGCTAAGTAGATCTTCCTTGTGTTTCACTGACAAGTTTTTGTAGACTTGCTCGCGTTCAATGTTACGCTTAGCATCCCATTTTTTGAGCAGTAGATTAATTCCTTCTTTGTAAAACTGCGTGCGATTGGTAGGAAAACTCGCTGTTTCTGCAAATACTAAACATATTAGCGTTAGTAATAATGGATTAGTCGCGAGTTCGCGAATTGTAGCGTTTTGTTGGAGCTTTTGTAGAAAATTTGTACTTTCCTCTTGCGAAACAAACCAATTATGAGCAAAACTGGCGATTTGATCTGCATCAAAATCAGCAATTTCTACCTCAGTAAACTCTTCAAAAGTATATTCGCGGGTTGCAATTCGACACGTCAAGACAAAATGGCAATGAAGAAACTTCGCTACAAAATTTCGGATCTCTTGGACAACGCGGTAGCAATCTTTCTCCTGCACCTCGTCGAGTCCATCGAGTAAGACGAGCGCCCTACCATGAATTAATATTTGAGCCGCGATCGCGCTATCTATAATTCCGCAGCTGGTAAACTGCTGTGCTATGTACTCAAGCAAGCTTGGCTGTTTGGGTGTTTCGGCAAAGTCTTTGAGCGCGATTAAGATGGGGACTCGATTGGCTTGTAGCTTTCCGTTGATACATTGTAAAGCAATGTGCTTCAAAAAAGTTGTTTTGCCTGCACCTGGTTTACCTAATACGGCTAACTTTGTATGCTCTTGGAGTGCATCTAAACCTGATATTGAGCTTTGAGTGACTTCTCCCAAGTTTGGACGATCAAATTCGTCTGGAACGCAAACTTTGAGTAAATCGGCGAGTTCTAGTCGGCGTCGCCCCGTAATTTTTTTGAGTAGGTTAATTTTGGTATAAATGTTGTTTAATTCAACGGGCTGGGACATATCTAGTACCCGCATTAGCCCGCACCTTTGTTCGATTGCGGTACGTAGTTTGTCGCGTACCTCTTGTACTGATATGTCTATGTCACACCGGCTACTGAAGTTAGTTAACGCTATCTGAGCAAATTCAACTTCCTCGCCTAATTCAGCAGTTTCTTCCTCCCAAGTTTCTAGTTCAGCAACATCTTGCCAAGGTAATTCCAACCTTTGACAGATTTTATGAAAGTTTTCTCGCCCTACCGGTTTGCCAGCAAAGAACTTTTGCACTGTCGAGCGCGAGACTTCTAACTCATCTGCCAAATCAAGTTTGGTTGCAAACATCAACATAGCCCGATTGGCGCGGTTAAGTCCTTCCGGTGATGCTTTTAGCGATCGCCCTGCCTGTACTTTCATATTTACAATGAGTAAAACCCTACTGATGGTATTCAGAGTTAGCTTAAAACGTCATAAAACTAGCCTGGGAAGAACACTCAAGTTAGCTAATTTTTCTCAACTATATAGTAACAGACTTATTCAGTCTGTATTCACCACAACAATCAATTTTTTTTAGTGCTGCTTCAAGCGCTGTGACCAAAATATATACAAGATAAGTATGCTTAATCAGCCAAGTTATTTATGAATCCTAATCTTGATAATTTTGGTAATTTTTTACACTAGATATCTAACATTGTTTATCTCTTGCAACTACTAATAGTAATAAATGGCTAATTATTGCTGGCATCGGGGTAGGCAAGCAAAATTATACTAATTCTTCTTGCTTTGACATTTTTTTTCTTCTTCCTTTAGAGAGATTAGAATCTAAACGACATATGTAGCGAAAAAAACAATTTATTACTATTAAGAAAAGCTAAAGTTGTATTAAAAACAACAAACTATTAAAAAAAATCGCAAAATCGATTATATACAAAAAAAACACATAAAATACACATCTTTAAACCCTGATTAGGCTTGATTAATTTATGAGATATGCAAAACTATAAAGCAACTCGTAAATGATGCGCCTTGCATCAAACTTGATAGAGAAAGCGCTGATGATTCTCCTGCCTAGTTCTAAATAAATGATAAATCGCTAGAGAACCAACCGAGTTTTTTTGCTAGAGCTAAAGCTTTTATTGTTTATCAGTCAACTCTATCTTTTAGGATGCTTGTGAAAAATTAGCTATGTCTTTCATAGTAATTTACATTTTTTTTAGCATTGTTAGCTGAATTTTTTACAGGTTTTAAATTAGTTAATAGGAGTAATAAACAAAATTCGCCTAAATTATCATTTGAGGAGATGATAATTAACATTAGTCTTATTAATGACTGGAACACGGAGTGATTTGAGTCATCAAAGTAATAGCCAATCCGAAAATAAATAAATAGGTGTTTAACAGACGAATAAATCTCGTGGCATGTTGGTATCCAAGCATTAAATTTAACCAATGATTGCTGTAAATAAGTTACAAACATTGTTAAATGCTGATCATTTTGTTGTGTCAGCTGAGTTAACGCCACCGCGACATTACAAGATAAAGCCATTAATTAGCAAAGCAGAAAAGATTGCTGCGTATGTAGATGCAGTGCATTTAAATGACAACGCGCTGTCACAAGCACGGTTATCTAATGTTGTAGCCGCACATTTAATTCAACAAATAGGAATTGAACCTGTTGTGCAACTCACACTACGCCACAAAAACCGAATTGCTTTGCAGAGTGACTTATTAGGGCTAGCAGCACTGGGAATTCGCAACATCATGATTTTAGGAGGCTATCCCTGTTCAATTGGTAGCGATCCAGAAGCAAAGGAGGCAAATGATATTTCTGCAATTGATGCGATCGCCGCAATCCACAACTTAACAACTTATGGCAAGATGTTTAATGGAGATACGATCGCGCCCGCACCTGACTTTTATATCGGAACCATCGCACTTCCCTATGCCGCGCCGGATAAATTAGAGGAGAGTATGGCGCTTTTGGAGGCAAAAATTGCTCGCGGCGCACGTTACATTCAACTACAAGCAACTTTCGATCTGGCAGCAATGCAGCAATGGATGGCAGAAGTTGTGAAACGCGGGTTGCATCAGCGAGTTCATTTTATCGGCGCAATCTTTCCTTTTAGTAGCTGGAAAGGACTTGAGTTTTTACAGAAAATGCCAGGCTTCTACATTCCTCATGAAGTTGTCGAGCGCATTCGCAGGGGTGATTGTAAGTCAGAAAGTCTGAAAATTACTTTAGAGCTTATTCAAGGAATGCAAGCGATAGAAGGCATTCGCGGCGTTCATTTACGATTGATTGGTTCGAGTGATTGTTCTCAAATTGTCGAGTTAGCAGGGTTACGGCAATTCGCCTCGAACCACTTTGGCGAAGCCTTCCCACTCTCTTAGGACACAAAGTACACAATTAAAGCTCGCTATATCTACACGGTGAAAGTGACTATTGATATTTGTAGTTAAACTGGTTGCCTTGTATCTGCATAAGAATTAGCTCAATCGAAGCTATATCAAACACTTTTCTTACCAAGAATTAAAGAATGAAACGAGTAGTCATTACAGGTATTGGTGTTGTCGCTCCTTTAGGAATCGGTAAGGAGCAGTTTTGGAAAAATGCAATTCGCGGACAATCGTATTTGCAAGCCGATCCAGAAATGGAGGCGATGGGGATTAAAAGTAAAGTGGTTTGTCGAGTTGCTGATTTTGATCTTTCCGATTACTGTTCGGGAGCAGAGTTTGACCACTTAGTTGAACAAGATCGAGTTGTGCAGTTTGGCGTTGTCTCTGGAACGGCGGCGATCGCGGATTCAGGTTTAGACTTGAGTCAAGAAGATCCTGAATCTTTAGGAATTATCTTTTCATCGGCGATCGGTGGTACGCCAACAATTCAAAAAATCTTTGAGCGGTGTAGCGAAAAAGGTACCCAGCCGTTAAAACACGTTGCCACGGGTGAGAATTTTTACAACGCAGGGATGTTTAATTATCCTGCGGCGCTCTTGGCACGGAAACACGGATTTCAAGGACCGTGTACTTCACTATCAACCGGTTGCACGGCGGGGTTAGATGCATTGGGGTTGAGTTTTGAACTGATTCGCTCTGGCGAATGCAAGGTAATGCTGGCTGGAGCCTCCGAAGCGCCACTGACTAGCTTGACATATGCAACACTTGATGTTATAGGATCGCTTTCAGTAGCAGATTGCGAACCAGAAAAGGCATCGCGTCCCTTTGATGCCAAGCGTGGTGGATTTGTCATTAGTGAAGCTGGTGCGGTACTCGTACTTGAAGAACTCGAACACGCGCTGAATCGCAACGCCCACATTTATGCGGAAGTTGTCAGTTACTACAGCGTCAGCAATGCCTTTCACATGACGGATCTTCCCGACCATGGAGTTCCTATGGCAGCAGTGATGGAACGGACGCTCCATCTAGGTAATGTTGAACCAGAAGAGCTTGATTATATCAACGCGCATGGTAGTTCCACACCGCAAAACGATTTATTTGAGACGAATGCTTATAAGCAAGTACTAGGCGATAAAGCATACCGCTTGCCAATTAGCTCAACCAAGTCGATGATTGGTCATTCGCTCTCTTCTGCCAGTTTAGTAGGAGTTGTGGCAACTTTAGGCGCAATTGAACTTTCGGTTATTCATCCAACTGCCAATTACGAGTTTCCCGATCCTAATTGTGACCTTGATTACGTACCCAACGAAGCACGTTCCACCGAGGTCAACACCGCGCTGCTCACAGCGAGTGGTTTCGGCGGTATTCATTCGGCAGCTATTTTCAAAAAGTATCAGGAGTCGTTAGGTGAGTAAACACGATGTAGTAATTACTGGTATTGGTATTATCAACCCTGCTGGTATTGGTAAAGATGAATTTTGGCACAATATTAGTACAGGTAAGTCGGCAATTCGCGAGATTAGCCGCTTTGATTCGACAGACTTTCCAACTAAAGTTGCGGGTGAGATTGCCGAGTTTGAACCAGCCGATTATATCCCGCGCCGCTTTATTGTTAAAACAGATCGATTTACGCACTACGCTTTAGCGGCAACCGAATTAGCGCTGCAAGATGCCACACTTGATTTAACTCAAGAAGATTCGTATCGCGTTGGCGTTTGGTTTGGTAACAATGCAGGCGGTTGGGATATCTGCGAACGCGGATTTTACGAACTGTATAACGACGGCGCAACGATGGTCAATCCTTGGCAAGCAACCGCGTGGTTTCCGACAGCTGCCCAAGGATATGTGACGATTCGCTATGGAATTCGCGGGTATAGTAAGAGTTTTGTTTGCGATCGCGCCAGTGGTGCAAGTGGACTGTACTTTGGTATCAAGTCAATTCAAGAAGGATTTAACGATGTTGTGATCGCTGGCGGTTCAGAAGCACCGATCACGCGGTTTGGGATGACGTGTTACTACGAAACCGGAGAAGTCAGCGCCGCGACTGATCCAGAAAAAGCTTATTTACCCTTCGACCGCAATCGTACAGGCTTAGTATTAGGTGAAGGAAGTACCGTTTTAGTGCTAGAGTCTGAAGAACACGCCCGTAATCGAGGTGCGAAGATTTACGGTAAAGTCGTCTCAGGTTGCATGACGACGGATACCGATCCTACAAGCGGCATTCACTTTGAGCGCTGCATGACACGTGCGATTCAATCTGCACAAATTCAACCCACAGATATTGATGTTGTTTTAGCCGAAGGCTGCGGAACGCAACAAAGCGATCGCATCGAAGGCGAAGCCATTTCTACAGTTTTTGCCCAAGCGCCAAAGGTTGCGGTTTCTGTTCCGAAAGCACTTTACGGTCATCTTTATGGTGCAAGTTGCGTTACTGAGGTCGCTTGCAGCCTCTTAGCAATGGAAACCGAACAATTACCAACAATGAGCCAAACCGAGCCAGATGCAGACTGTCGGCTCAACTTTGTGACGCAACCACAAAATCATCCGGTACGCCACGCACTCGTCAATTCCCGCGCCCGCGAGGGAGTGAATGCATCGTTTGTGATTGCTAAGTGACGCGATCGCGCATGGCAGCAATTACCAATTACCACTAAAGTTACGTTTTTGATTGAGGTATCTACCTATGGTCATGGATGCGCTAAAAGACATCTTAGTTGATTTAGGAATTCCCGAACAAGAGATTACAGAAACAGCACTGCTGCGCAAAGACTTGCAACTCGACTCAACAGAAACCGTCGATATTTCCCTTGGACTCAAACGCCGCTTTGGTGTCAATGTCAAACTAGAATCCCGCAAGGACATGACATTAAAAGATGTTTGCGAGATGGTTAACAGCGCGATCGCGGCTACGGCTACGGCGACATGATGCCCACGGGAAAAGGAATACAAGGTTTCATGTATCTACAAATTGCCCAACCAAGACAACTTGCCGAAATTAAAGGTATCGGAATTGATATCGCACCCGTTAGCAAAATTGCCTCGCTCGTCAGTCGCTACAACAGTGAAACGCTGACTCTGCTGTTTACTCCTCGCGAAATCGAACAGTGCCAATCTGCACCTTATCCTAATCGGTATTACGCCGTATGTTTTGCCGCTAAAGAAGCTGTAGGCAAAGCCCTAGGAACTGGATTAGTTGATATCAACTGGAACGAGATTGAATCGATAATCTCTCAGTCAGAATTAACAATCAAGCTACGCGGCGCAGCAAAACAAAAAGCATTGCAGTGTGGAGTGAAAGCATGGCTAGCAACTTGGTGCTACTGGGATGACTATGTGATGGTTCACGTTCTTTCTAAGGGCGAACACGTATGAATCAGTACGAACAATTACCTGATATTTTCAATGTTGCAGCCTACTTTATCAAAGGTAATTTGCATAAAGGCTATGGCGAACGAATTGCTTTGTATCATCAGGACGACACATACACGTATCGCAAAGTCAGTAACGAAATTTGTGCTGCTGCTGGATTACTTGCCGAGTTAGGTTTAGAACGCGAAAATCGATTCGCGATTCTCTTACCTGATAGTCCAGATTTTGTCTTTGCCTTTTGGGGGGCGATTTGGTTAGGTGCTGTTCCAGTACCAATTAATACGGCGTGTAACCTTGATGATATTGAGTACATTTTGCAAGATTGCCGCGCTAAAATCTTACTCACAACTCAAGAGTGGCAAGACAAACTTTCGCCAATTCAATCTCCGTTCTTACGGAATATCCTCCTCACTGATGGAGAGAACTCCTTTAGGACACTTGCAAGCTCATTTTCTCAAGAACTACCACCCGCACAAACATCCCCCGACGAACCAGCGTTTTGGCTTTATACTTCCGGTAGTACAGGTAGACCCAAGGGCGCGATTCATCTTCATCGTAGTATGGTCTTCTGTGCAGAACAGTACGGTAAAGCAACGCTTGGTTTGCATCAAGACGACATCACGTATTCGATCGCTAAGATGCCGTTTGCCTACGGTTTAGGCAACACTTTATATATGCCGATGGCGGTTGGCGCAGCATCGATTTTGTCAGATGCAAATAATGCGTTTGACATTATTGCCGATATTCATCGCCATCGACCGACAATTTTGTTTGCAATTCCTGCTACCTATGCTAGTATTCTGGCAGTGCAAGATATTGCTCCTTTAGATGCTTCCACATTGCGCTTATGCGTATCGGCAGCAGAGCAACTACCAAAAAGCATTTGGCAAAGGTGGCGTAGTACCTACGGTATAGAAATTTGCGAAGGTATTGGCACAACTGAGTTTTTACACATCTTTCTTTCCAATCGTTTAGGCGAGTGTCGTCCTGGTAGTTCGGGTAAACCTGTTGTTGGTTACGATGTCCGCATCATTGATGAAAATGGCGTATCAATGCCTACTGGTGAAATTGGTAATTTGCAAGTAGGTGGCGACAGTTTAATGCTGCGGTATTGGAACCGTCACCAAGAAACGCGCCAAGTCATCCACGGTAATACAATGCGTACCGGAGATAAATATCTTTGTGACGCAGATGGCTATTTCTGGTTTATGGGACGCAAAGACGACCTGTTTAAGGTTAACGGACAATGGGTGTCGCCGTTTGAAATCGAAGATGTGTTGCTGCAACACGAAAGTGTACTTGATGTTGCAGTCGTACCGGAATCAGAAAGTGGTGAAAATTTAACACAAGTTGTGGCGTACATCAGCCTCAAAGCTGGTTTCTCCGAGTCGGTTGAACTAGAAGAGAGTATTCGCAGATTTGCCAAAATGCAACTACCGCGATTTAAAGCTCCGAAAAAAATTCAATTTTTAGAACGCTTACCGCGTACCTCAACGGGAAAAATTCACCGTAAAGCATTACTCAAAGCCAGTCAACTGGTTCAATAACAAAGGATAACTTTAATGGTAACGCAGCAAAAAAGACGCTTGGTAATGGGACCGAGTGACGTTCCGACGATTGATGACCGAGGTGGCGAGATTCATGTGTTGATTTCTCCTACCAGCGTACAGTCTACCAAGTTGATTATGGGGACAGCAACCGTACCAGTGGGTGGCAGAGTATTATGTCACGCGCATCCGCATGGCGAAGAGTGCTTTTACGTATTGCAAGGGCAAGGCGAAATCGAAATTGCAGATGTGGGTGTTGTTCCGTTTCAAGCTGGACAAGCGGTGCTGACTCCCCAAGGTGCAGCGCATTCGATTGTCAATGTTGGCAATGAAGAAATTCGCGTTGTTTTCGCCTCAGCCCCTTTAGCACCTTCCCCCAAAGACGGACACATTATTCTTGAAGGAGAACATTAAAATGAAGAACATGATGCAAGAAGCACCGGATGTTGCCCAGAGTTTCTTCGATCTGGCAAAGTCGGTGAAGCAGTATTCTCCGCTTGATGAAAAGGTCAATGAATTAATTATTATCGGTATCTTCAGCGCGCATCGGGGTTTACGAGGCATTAATACTCATGTAGAGCGCGCTATGGCAGCTGGTGCAACTAAAGAAGAAGTGATCGCCGCGATTCTTTTAGCATTACCGATTGTGGGCATTACCGATGTCAATATGGCGTTGGATCAGGCGATGGAGACGATCGCAATGACAGCCGATAAGAAGGAGGTTGCAGGTGCGGCGGCTGGTTGATTTGAGCGTATTGGTCGAAAACTCGGCGTCAGAACCGATGGAAATTCGCGTCGAGCGACTCGATCATATCGATGGTGCTAAGCATTTTTGTGCGGAAGTGGCAACGCGGAACGCTGCGAAATCTGATTCTCGCCGTCTCGAACCGGAAGATTTTCCTAATGGTGCGTTTATTACTTTAGATACTGTCACCTTACCCACACACATGGGAACGCACATTGACGCACCAATTCATTACGGTTCAGATTGTGAAGGTTCGCCAGCACGTTCGGTCGATCAGCTACCGTTAGAGTGGTTCTATAGTGACGGAGTACGCCTCGACTTACGCCACAAACAGCCGCAAGACTTTATTACCATTGCAGATATCAAAACTGCCCTAGACGCAACGCAACATCAACTCAAGCCGTTTGATATTGTTCTGATTTGGACAGGAACCGATAAACTCTGGGGCAAGCGCGAGTATTTTTCCCATGCACCAGGGATGAGTCGCGAAGCTACCGAGTGGTTAGTAGAACAGGGAATTAAAGTTATTGGCATTGACACTTATGGTTTTGACCGTCCATTTGTCACAATGCTAGAAGACTTTTGGCGGACAGGCGATCGCAGTTATCTTTGGCCCGCACACTTCTACGGACGCGAACGCGAATATATTCAAATCGAACGTCTTGCCAATCTCGATCAGCTACCCGACACAGGGTTTCAAGTCGCTTGTTTTCCCTTGCGTGTTAAAGGTTTAGATGCAAGTTGGGTACGCGCAGTAGGGATAGTTAATGAGTTTTGAGTTTTGAATTAACTATTCAACGACTTCACAACAGTAGTTTATAGCTTCAAGGAGTACAAATATGACAGGTTATACCGAAAACAATATTGTTATTCTGCGAGATTTTGATACTGTTTTTGACTTGACAAACGATATTGAACTTTGGCCGCAATTATTTACTGAGTACGAAAAAGCCGAAGTGCTAGAGCGTAATGGTAACGAAGTTTTGTTTAGCTTGACGACTTATCCTGAAGGCGATCGCCCTTCGCGGACTTGGGTTTCGCGCCGACTCATTGACAAGCCTGGTAAACAAGCTACCGCTGAACGTGTCGAAAAAGCTTTTCCGTTCAAGGACATGAAAATCCATTGGACGTATGAAGAGTTACCGCAAGGCGTGGGTGTGGTGATGACTTGGATGCAAAAATTTGAAATCCATGACGATTGCAAGTGGACAACCGAGCAAATGGAATCCTTTCTCAACCGCAATACCCGCGTTCAAATGCGAGCAATTAAAGAAAGAGTTGAAGCTTGGTCTGTAAAGTCTCTGACAACAAACGCTGTTTAATTCTTACCGCAACCACCCGAAGGAGCCATATCAATGTACCAGCTAGCAACTGATTTTTTAACCTATCACGAAATGTTTGTTCCAGGTCAGAAAGATCCACTCGTTGTTTTGCAAACTTTATTGCAAACAGGGATTTTTTCTGAATATGTGATGTACGAAAGCGAAAGCGAGGTACGGATTGCGGGCAATGCTTTAGCTGAGGTTTCAGTCAGCGCTGAAGCTGTATCTAGCCGATTTATGAGCCAGAAACACTCAGAAAGTTGTACCGATCCTCTTAAGCAAGTCGAGGCGATTTTTGCGTCTTTACCAGTAGAAAACTGGACAGCTTATGGTTACGTTGGCTTTGATATTGCCCGCTTTTATTATTCGTATTCCAAAGCAATCGATCAGCCATTACTATACTTTTTGGTTCCAGAAACTGAACTTTATATCACTACGAAAGGCGTACACATTAGAAGTATTAAATCGCCTGCCAAAGTTTTAGAAGTCTTATCCGCTGATAGCAAATTAGCAGAATACGTGCCGACACCTCCGAAGGTGGCTGCAACGGAAAATCAACAATATGAAAAACAAGTTGCAACTTTAATCGATGCAATTCAAAATGGCGAGTTGCATAAAGCGATTATCTCGCGATCAGTGAAGGTAAAAGGGAATATGGACGTTCTTGGTACTTATGTATTAGGAGCCAAGAGCAATAACGCGGCGCGATCGTACTGTATGCACGTGGGAGATGTCTGCGCTGTGGGCTTTAGTCCTGAGATTTTGATGGAAGTTAGCACCGATGGTTTTGTCGTTACCAATCCGCTAGCTGGGACGCGTCCGCGTAGTTCTAATTCAGAAGAAGATACGCGCTTGAGTGATGAGTTATTTATTGATGCTAAAGAAGTTAAAGAACACGCGCTTTCAGTTTGGTTAGCACAAAGCGAGATTAGTACAGTTTGTTCGCCCGAAACTGTGCAGATTTTTGACTTTATGCAAGTTAAGCAATATCGTTGCGTGCAACATTTATCGTCGCGGGTTGGGGGACAACTCAAACCAGGGAAAACGCTGTGGGATGCCTTGAAAGTATTATTTCCTGGAATTACGGTATCTGGAATTAATAAACACGAAGCTTTAGCATGGATTGACCGCTTGGAAGAAGAACCACGAGGCATTTATGCAGGTGGTATTGGTTGGATCGATAGCAGCGGGACAGCAGATTTAGCGATCGCAATTCGCTCGGTTTATCAATATGGTGACTCGGTTTATCTCAATGCAGGTGCAGGTATCGTTGCTGAATCAGTTCCACAAAATGAATTTGTCGAATCAGTTAACAAGATGAATACGATGCTCACCAATTTGGTGATGGAGTCTTAATTAGTCATTCCATTACCAATTACCCATGACCATTTACGCATTGCAAGTATGTCTTTTATTCAGGTTGCAAATCGCAAAGCTCATTATCATGCGCCTTTGGGCTTACCGTCTTCTGGCGATCGCATAATGTTGTTAGTACACGGTGCTGGAGGGAGCAGTCGTCATTGGGAACCCATGTTAGCCCAACTCGATGCGGCAGAATGCTTTCCTGTCGCGATTGATTTACCAGGACATGGGGCTTCAGATGGGTATGTCCCTGATTCGATCGACGCTGTGGCTGAGTTCCTCAATGCCTTTTTGGATAGCTTAGGAATTGAGCATCCGATTTGTTACGTGGGACAATCGATGGGCGGCTTGATCGGATTGCAATTTGCGCTGGCTTACCCAGATCGCGTTGCGCAGTTGGTTTTGATGGCAACATCCGCACGCATTCAACTTCATCCTGATTTTCTTCAGCAGGCGATAACTGGGCAATGGAATCACGAAACTCTTTGGCAAAGCTTTGCGCCTGAAGTCCCCGAAAATCTCAAAGAACTTGTTTTAGGTGAGTTTCAACATACTCGCTTAAAAGCCAATGCCTCAGATTTTATGGGCGTGAGTTCTGTCGATCTGAGTAGCGCGGTGTCAGCTTTACGGCTTCCGACTTTGATTCTCACCGGAGATGATGACGTGATTATCTCGCCGCGCAAATCTAAGATGTTACACTGGCAAATCGAAAACTCTCATTTAGTCACTGTACCTGGCGCGGGTCACTATTTGCACGTCGAACAACCCGCGAAAGTTGCATCAGAAATCGTGCATTTTGTCAAGGGCGATCGCTTGCTATCAGGTTTACAAATTCGTAACTAATCTTTTCCCCTGATCTTTGATTGCTGCTATAGCAGTTTCTTTGGGGTAGTTAGGACATTGAAGATACGAATAACCATTACCCTGACTGATTTTCAACCCTGACCTTTGCTATATTCCTGCGTTTTTACTCAAGATCCTCAGTGAGGGTTGAATATGGAAGTACGATTTGACTCTAATTTCAATTCTTCGGCTAGGCGATCGCTGAGCGAAAACCGCAGCTATGCAATTCTTGGTACTGGCGCATTAGGTGGCTTCTATGGTGCGCGACTACAACAGGCTGGAATTGACGTTCACTTTTTGCTTCGCAGCGATTATGAGTACGTCAAGAAACATGGTTTATTTATCGAATCTCCAGATGGTACTTTCCGCCTCCCGCAGGTGAACGCCTACTGTAATGTGCATGATATGCCATGTTGTGATGTGATTGTTGTTGCCTTAAAAACAACGCAAAACAATTTACTGCGACAAATGCTACCGTGTTTGGTCAAAGATAATAGTGTTGTCTTAGTGTTGCAAAATGGTTTGGGTGTGGAAGAAGAAGTCGCTGCGATTGTCGGATCAGATCGCGTGATGGGTGGGTTGTGCTTCACGTGTAACGATAAAGTTGCTCCAGGTCACTTCCGACATCTTCATTATGGTGTGATTACGCTTGCCGAATACGCTTATGACTATCTAGCTTGTGGAATTACCAAACGAATGCTTCAGGTCAAAACCGACTTTGAACGTGCTGGTATTCTCATTCAATTAGCGGAAGATCTGCTTTTAGCACGTTGGAAAAAACTTATCTGCAATATTCCCTTTAATGGTCTTACTGTCGTACTTAATGCAACTATCAAAGACTTGATAAGTGACGTGCATACGCGGGTTTTGGTCGAGGAGATGATGCAGGAGATGGTAACAGTTGCAGTGGCTTATCATCGAGCGATCGCAGATGACTACATCGAGAAACGACTCAAATATATCGCTAAAATGGGACCTTACCGCACAAGCACAAAAATTGACTTTGACTACAGGCGATCGCTAGAAGTAGAGGCAATTTTCGGCAATCCGTTACGTGCGGCGCAACAAGCTGGTATCGATACTCCACAACTTGCCATGCTTTACCGACAGCTAAAGTTTTTAGATACGTATTACTGTACAGATAAAGCGATCGCGGTTTTAGCTCACTAAGTTTCAATAATTCCAGCATGGCGCTAAGCATTAGGGCATTGGAGCTAAATGTTTACGCAATGTATTCAAGTAAGAACTGTTGTCTAAAAAAACTGTGCTATGGCAATTCTCTGTACTGAATACACATAAATGAATACTCACAATTATTCAAATTCTTAAAGCAATAAGCATAAAAAGTTTGAATGATAGCTCGGAGGGATAAAATGAAAAAGGTAAATTTATTAAATATTGAAATTGACAATTTACCCAAATTAGAACTATTAGAAAAACTCAATAGCGGAGTTGTTTTCACAACTAATGTAGACCACCTTATCAAGTTGCAAAAGGATAGAGATTTTGCCGAAGCTTATAATATAGCTGATTATAAAGTTTGTGATAGCCAGATTCTCATGTATGCTGCTAAGTTCTTAGGAACTCCCATCAAAGAGAAAATATCGGGTTCAGATTTTTTTCCTAACTTCTACAGTTATCATAAAAAAAATGAAAATATTAAGATATTTCTCTTAGGAGCAAGTCAGGGTATAGCTAACCAAGCCCAAGAAAATATTAATAGCAAAATCGCAAGAAATATCATTGTAGGCGCACATTCTCCATCCTTTGGCTTTGAAACTAATGAACAAGAATGTCAAGAGATTATAGATAAAATTAATCAAACAGATGCGACTGTTTTAGCAGTAGGATTAGGCGCGCCAAAACAAGAAAAATGGATTTATAAATATAAGCACAAGCTATCAAATATCAAAATATTTTTAGCTTTGGGAGCTACGATTGATTTTGAAGCAGGTAAATTAAAAAGATCTCCAAAATGGATGAGTAATCTTGGTCTAGAATGGTTCCATCGATTATTATGTGAACCACAAAGACTCTGGCAAAGATACTTAATAGATGATCTACCTTTTTTCTGGTTACTTTTGAAGCAA
The DNA here is from genome assembly GCF_000317555.1 of Gloeocapsa sp. PCC 7428. Classification (GTDB taxonomy): domain Bacteria; phylum Cyanobacteriota; class Cyanobacteriia; order Cyanobacteriales; family Chroococcidiopsidaceae; genus Chroogloeocystis. The sequence continues at coordinate 5,365,871 of NC_019745.1, read as the reverse complement.
AAGGTTTTTGGTAATCAAGCTAATCAGAAGCCAAACGTCAAAAAGCAAGCAGAACTTAATAACTTTTCTAGTGATTCTCATCAAGAAAGATTGCAAAGCATTAACAATTTAAAGCGAACTGAAGTAAAACGTTCTGCAACTTGGCTCAAGCCAACTTCAGCAATTAGTTTAGGAATAAATTTTAGGCGATCGCCACAATACAAAATAGAGAAAAATCAACCTCAATTCACTCATAGATTCTCTTACCGCTAGTAGCAATCTAGATCGAGTAGTTTAATATCTTACAGAGGATTTCTCATGGCTGGTTCTGTCATCATCCCTAAATCTTTCCCTAAATCATCCCTAAAGCAAAGCTATTGGCTACGTTATTTACTATTAGGACTATTAGCTAACACAGCATTTGGAACTTTAGCTTTGCTTTATTTAAAGCTCATACCACCAACTTACACAAGTCACTCTGCGATTACTTTACCAGAAGCAGGCTCGGCGGCAAATGTCAACCTACCAAACATAGGACAAGCTTCTTACGAAAATTCATCACCCTACGCGAGTTCAACGCAAGATCCAAGAGAGAATTACAAATTTATTGCTCAAAGTGAACCTGTCTTAAGTGCAGCAGCGAGTCAGCTAAATATACCTTTAGCAAAGTTTGGCGCACCGCGAATTAGAATTATTGATGGCACTACTATAATGACAGTCGATTTTAGAGGTGCAACCCCCGAAGAAGCGCGGAATAAATCTTTAGCTTTTTATCGCGCCTTTGAAGTCAAACTTAACGAGTTAAGGGGTGAAGAAGCGATTCGCCGAGAAGCAGGTTTTCAAACAGCGTTGAGTGACTCGTGGAAAAAGTTAGAAGCTGCGCAGCAGCGACTTTCTAGTTACAAAGCTGATTCAGGTTTAAACTCTAACGATCAACTCAAAGACCTTTCTAATAATATCGAACAACTGCGTAAGCAGAGAGTAGAAATTCTCGCTCAACAGCAGCAAGCCAATGCTCGTTTAAGTCAACTTTCAGCAAGTTTAAATTTATCAGATTTAGAAGCTGTCGATGCCTTCACGTTACAAACAGATCAAATCTTTCAGCAGAACTTAAAAGACTATAGCGAAGCTAGTGCTAGCTTAAGCGTTTTGGAATCAAAATTTCTACCTGATAACCCACAGTTAGTTACAGAAAAGGCTAAACAAGACGCCGCACAAACAGCACTATTGAACCGCAGTCGCTATCTTTTAGGAAAACCTGTTAGCCAAGCAGTTTTGCATCAATTAAGTCTTAATAGTACTAATTCTGATTCAGCCCGCGAGAGTCTTTTTCAACAATTAGTCACAACTCAAGCAGAACAAAAAGGATTTCAGGCGCAAGCACAAGCAACAGATCAACAAATTACTCAACTTCAAGATAGACTCAATAAATTAGCACAAAAAGAATCAGTGTTAGATGCTCTCAAGCGAGATTTACAAGTTACTGAAGCTGTATTTTCCTCTACGCTAACCCGCCTAGACATAGGTAAATCAAATGCTTTTGGTTCTTATCCACTTGTGCAGTTTATTACGCCGCCTAATATACCAGAAACTGCCAGTTGGCCTAAAAAAGAATTTGTTTTACTTGGTGCGGCTTTAGGTTCTTTGTTTGCGACTACAGGAATAGCATTATTTGGAATACGCCAACATCAGAAAAGAGTGACTAATCAATCTAATTCAAAATATAAAAAGTCTGAATTTTAGGCTATTGATTGATATCAAAATTTAGTATGAAACCACAAAATTTTGCAGAAAAAGTAGTCTGGTATTCTGCTATAGGAACTTATGGACTTTACTTTTTGGGCGCACAATATATCTTTATTCCTGCGATCGCTTGGCTATTAACCCTCTATTTATGCAAACAAACTTGGCAACAAACACGAACTTCATCAGCTAATAAAATCACAGTTCCTTGGTCAATCTGGGTATGGATTGTGTCTATGTTGCTCTTAGAGCTTGCTTTAATTTTAGGTCACATAGACTTCGATCTAGGACTCACAAAAACTATTTTCTCATCAATTAACAATTGGGCTAGACAATATGCACTTCTAGCATTGTTTCCCTTGATCGGCTGTCTCCATATCCGACCTCAAATTATTTATCGTGCTGCTTGTGTAATTTGCTTACAAAGTTTAGTTTTTGCTGCCATTTCTTATTTAATTTTTACGCTGCACTTACCTCACATCGAATATATTTCTCCTCTAGCAATTCTAGGAGGCGGATCGGATGAACTTTATTCTGTAGACTTTTACGAAATTGAATATGGAACTAATCTGTTGCGGTTAAAGTTGTTTGCGCCTTGGTGTCCTGAATTAGGAATGATCGCTAACATTTATTTTTTTCTTGCGCTTCAGGAGCAAAACTATAAATGGAAAATCATTGGCGCGGTTGGGGCGATCGCTATGATTATTGGCTCCTTCTCGCGCGCAGCTATATTATGTTTACCAATTGTTATTACACTCGTTTGGGTTATAGGGAAGCTGGCTCAACCTGTTACGTATATTACTCTAGCGATCGCAAGTTTCGTTATAAGTATTTTGAGTCCTCAACTTGTTAATTTGATTCAAACTTCCCGCGAACAATTTGATAGTTTTCGCGCCAGTTCTTCCGAGGTAAGAGGTCTTTTAGTTAATTTGGCATTAGACCGCTGGTATGAAGCCCCTATTTGGGGTCATGGCGTTGTCACTCCTTGGCTAAATACTCCAGGAATTGGCACTCATCATACGTGGGTTGGTCTTTTATTTATTCGTGGAATAGTTGGTCTCTTTGCTTTTGCAACTCCTTTATTTTGTAGTTTTATTGATTTACTTTTTAAGGTTCAAAAAAGTATAACTGCAAAAGTTGGGATGAGCGTCATCTTAATTTTATTTATTTTTAGTTCTGTTATTGATATTTCCTACATAGTTCACCTTTATTGGTTGGGACTGGTAATGTTAGGCATTGCTCTCAAAGAAGAATATATTGGAACATTTTAAAAGTAAACATTGAATTTATAAAATTTAATTTGAGCAAAGCACTTCAGCATAAGTAACATAATTGAGGCTCACTGTATGCACGTTATCGTTTTAGAAAATCAACCATCTTCACAACGCGGTGGACAAGAGTTAATTTTATTAGATGTTTGCCGAGGTTTGGCTGCGCGCGGGCATGAAATTAGCCTACTGTATTTAGAAGAAGGCAATTTGATTAAGCAGTACCAAGAATTTTGTAGCCATTTAATTAAAATTAATAGCTTTCTGCTTGACCGCAGTACGATTAAACACAGTTTGAAGTTTTTTAGTGATATTTGGAAAGTACCTATATGTAGAAATAGCGTAGTTTACAGCAATCGCTATCACGATGTTGTTTTTGGTTATTTATTATCTTTGATCAAACAAGTTCCTTTTGTTTGTTATTTGCAATTACCACCGCATACCAAAAACTTTGGTCGTCCCCATACGCTTGGCTTAAAAGGTGTAAATAAGTTTATTGCGCTTTCGCAGCAAACAAAGCTAGATTGGCTAGATACTGGTTTGCAAGAAGAAAAAATTGATATTGTTCATGTAGGTATTAATCGCGAAATATATCAACCTTCTGAAAACTTTTCTGCAACGAGAAAGCAGTGGAATATTGCTGAAGATGCTAGGGTTGTTTCCTATATAGGCAGACTTGATAAAGAAAAGGGAATAGAAATATTGATCAAGGCTTTTGCTTTACTTGTGAAAAGCGGAGTGAAATCTAAACTATTAATTGCCGGAAAACCTGTAGCGCACGCTAGTATTGAAGCAGGTGAAGAGTATCAACAATCTTTAGAACAGTTATCAATCGACTTAGGTGTAGCAAGCGATGTAAAGTTTCTAGGTCATGTAACAAATACTACTGCTGTTTATCAAGTGAGTGATGTTACAGTTGTGCCTAGTTTATGGTCTGAACCGTTTGGAAGAGTCATAATCGAGTCGATGGCTTGCGGAACTCCTGTTGTTGCTAGCCGCACTGGAGGAATCCCCGAGATTTTAACCGCAGAGTTTCAAAGAGAACTTTTTCAGCCTGGAAATGAACAAGCTTTATTAGAAACTCTAACCCAAATAATTGATTGGCGCGATCGCGATCCTGCTTTCGGTGAGAGGTGTCGCCAGCACATTTTATCTAATTTTAGTTTAGACAACATGATTAACGGAATTGAGAAGTCACTATTGAGTGCTGCTCATAAAAAGCTTGTCTAAGGCATTAATTCAAGTACTCTACAATTTATAAAAGTTACAATGCCAAAAGTAACAGTAATAGTACCAGCATACAACGCGGAGCAAACGATCGTCGCAGCGATCGCCAGCGTCCAACAACAAACGTTGCGCGATTGGGAAGTGATTGTCATCGATGATGGATCGTGCGATCGCACGAGTGAATTACTCAGTCGCATCCAAGAACCACGAATGCAAGTGCATCGTTACACGAATGCGGGAGTATCAGTAGCACGCAATCGCGGGATTGCGCACGCCCAAGGCGAGTATCTTGCGTTTTTAGATGCAGATGACTTGTGGAGTACTGACAAGCTTGCGTGTCAAGTGGCAGCGTTAGAACAACACCCCGATGCTGGAGTGGCGTACAGTTGGACGTATTTTATGAACGACACCGCGACGATGATTCATGCTGCACCACCAGTGTGGTTTACAGGAAATGTGTATGCACCGTTGTTAGTGCGCAATTTCCTCTACAGCGGTTCTAATGCGTTGGTGCGTCGTGATGCGTTGGAACTTGTCGGTGGCTTTGACGCGACACTGACGCATGGTGAAGATTGGGAGTTGTTTGTGCGCTTGGCGGCGGTTGTCGAGTTTGTCGTTGTTCCCAAACCACAAGTTTTCTATCGTCAGTCACCAACTTCCGCATCCGCGCAGGTTGTACTGATGGAACAGCGCCTTCTTCCAGTCATTGATCGCGTCTTTGCTGCTGTCCCTTTGCCGTTGCAATGCTTAAAAAAACAATGTTTAGCAAATGCTTATCAGTCTTTAATACAATTATCTTTAAAGCGCGTTTCTAGTCATAATGGTGCTAAACAAGCGCAACAAATGTTGTGGAAGGCAGTTCGCGTTTATCCACAAACCTTACTAACTAATCATACTCTAATTCTATTATTTAAGCTACTTTTTATCAGATTTTTCTCCTACAAGCTTGCTAGTTATCTTTTAAGCTTTATGAGTAAAAAACGAGCTACTAAAGTATCTTTTGACTACTGATTACTGTTTTCTCGTAACCAATAAAAAGGAAATCAGAAGTGATAATTTTTATCTCGCTTCAAACACAAGTAGATAAAATTTTAAGTCGGCTTAGGATGCTTTATCGAGTTCAGGTAAAGTCTTTCCTTCGCAAACCAATCTTTTATCTTTACAAAAAGCTGGGTTTAACTATTATAACAAGAGATACATTAGTCAATAATGCAGAGCAATATCAGCTTTTGCACTTTAATCTTGAAGAATTGGTTATTGCTAATGAACCAGAAACATTAGACAAAGTAGCAAATATTGATAATAAAATTCAACCTTTTATTATTAAAATCGAGCCGCCTTTTATTTGTGAGATTAATAATGCATACTTGGCAGGGCCAGCAGCCGTTGGCTTTGATGTAAATCAGAATATCATCTTAGAGACAACAACACCATACCATTGCCAGCAAAACCATCTAGAGGGCAGTGTAGCCATACGGGCTTTAGCTATAAAAAGTTTCTTAGCTGACAAGACTCCACAAATAGATACTGCTTGTTCATTGATAAATGCCTGGAGCAAAAATTATTGGCACTGGATTATAGATTGTTTAACACGATTAGAAGGAATTGAATTTTATCAACAACAAACAGGGATAAAGCCTAAATTGATTATTGATGCTAACCCTACTGCATGGCAAATAGATTCCCTCAAACTTTTAGGCTACCAACCACAAGACTGCATTCAATGGAATCAATCAAGGCTACGAGTAGAAAAATTAGTCATCTCATCATTTCGACGGCATTACGACAAGGTATATAGCGTAGAATCGCCTTCAGCAAGTCGTTGGATTCGCGAACGGATGCTTCGTAACCTGTCTAAGACAGAGAATAAGCGTTTTTCATCTAGAATATTTATCTCTCGTCGTCACGCAGAAGGACGACGAATTATTAATGAAAATGATGTCATTGCAACGTTGGCGAATTTTGGATTTGTCGCTTACGTTCTTGAAGAAATGAACTTCGATGACGAAGTAAGATTATTTGCACAAGCAACAATAGTTGTTGCGCCCCATGGGGCAGGTTTAACTAATATCATTTTCGCACAAAATCTTACTTTAATTGAATTATTTGGTATATCTGTATCGCCGTGTTTTGCTAATTTAGCACGGGGTTTAGGTTTTCAATATGGGTATCTTCAATGTCACTCACCTTATACGGCATTTCGTTATCACGATAGCGACATGGTAGTTGACACAATGCAATTGCAAAAACTTTTAGCTCAAATGCTCGCTTCTAGCGAAGTAGAAGAATTACTAATACGCGATCGCACAACTTAACTTTATGCCAAAAGTAACAGTAATAGTACCAGCATACAACGCGGAGCAAACAATCGTCGCAGCGCTTGCCAGCGTCCAACAACAAACGTTGCGCGATTGGGAAGTGATTGTCATCGATGATGGATCGTGCGATCGCACGAGTGAATTACTTAGCCGCATCCAAGAACCACGAATGCAAGTGCATCGTTACACGAATGCGGGAGTATCAGTAGCACGCAATCGCGGTATCGCCCACGCCCAAGGCGAGTATCTGGCGTTTTTAGATGCAGATGACTTATGGAGTGCGGACAAACTTGCGTGTCAAGTGGCAGCGTTAGAACAACACCCCGATGCTGGAGTGGCGTACAGTTGGACGTATTTTATGAATGAGTCGGCGACAATGATTCATGCTGCACCACCCGTGTGGTTTACAGGAAATGTGTATGCACCGTTGTTAGTGCGCAATTTCCTCTACAGCGGTTCTAATGCGTTGGTGCGTCGTGATGCGTTGGAACTTGTCGGTGGCTTTGACGCGACACTGACGCATGGTGAAGATTGGGAGTTGTTTGTGCGCTTGGCGCAGGTTGTCGAGTTTGTCGTTGTTCCCAAACCACAAGTTTTCTATCGTCAGTCACCAACTTCCGCATCCGCGCAGGTTGTACTGATGGAACAGCGCCTTCTTGCTGTTATTGATTCTGTTTTTGCTGCTGTACCTTCTCACCTTCAATCGTTAAAAAATCAAAATTTAGCCAATCTTTATCAATATTTGGCGGGGTTACATTTCACTCAAGTTACCAGTGCGGAAGATATTAAACAGATTGGACAAAAGCTACAGCTAGCAGTACGCCTACACCCGAAAATTTTACTTAGTAGAACAACACAACGCTACTTTGCCAAATGGTTGTTGATGCAACTCTTTTCACCTGATATTGCTAAAAAAATTACTCACTTTGGTGCTAGCTATACTATTCGCACTCAAGGTTAGAAGAAGTATAAATTTATATTTTAATAAAACCTTGATATAATTCGTTTCTTATGAAATCAGAGTTTTTGTTATTAATAAAAAGATTTTTTAGATTCACTAATCTTGATAAAAACACACAATATTACCAATTCAAGAGCATAAAAAAATCTGGGGGTTAGAAAGGTAGTGAGTTTTATTGAACAACCTATTACTAAGCTAAGACAAAAGTTATCTAACCAGTTTATTTCTAATCTAGGTTGGCTAAGTAGTGCAGAAATAATTACGCGAGTGTTTCGTATAGGCGTTACTGCGATCGCTGCACGCTTCTTAACACCCTATGACTACGGTTTAATAGCAATTGTTACGACAATTAATGAGTTTGCACGCATACTGATGGAAGTAGGAATCGGTGCAAAAATTATTCAATCTGATAGAGATGTCAAGCAGTTGTGTAACTCAGCGTATTGGTTAAATTGGATTATTTATACAGGTATATTTATTATCCAGTGTCTTGCTGCTTTTCCGATTGCTTGGTTCTACAACGAGACTCGCTTGATTTTTCCAATTTGTGTAGCAGCAATTCCCTATTTGATATGGCCTTTAGCCGCAATTCAATGTATTATGATCCAAAAAGAAAATAAGCTTAAAGTTTGCGCTATTAGCAATACAATCAAAAACTTTACTAGCTATAGTTTGCTAGGAATTTTTGCGGTTTTAGGTATGGGAGTGTGGTCATTTGTATTGTCTTGGGTTTTGGTTGCTCCTATTGATATTTTTATATACTATCATTATCATTCATGGCGTCCAACGAAAAATATTACAACAAAGTATTGGAAAGAGTTCTTTATTTTTGGTAAAAATATTTTTGGCACGCATCTCCTAAAAACACTCAGAAATAATTTGGATTATTTAATAGTCGGTCGCTTTTTAGGAATTAAAGAATTAGGCTTATATTTCTTCGGTTTCAATGCAGGATTAGGAATTAGTTTGAGTTTCATCACTGTTTTAAATACTGCTTTATTTCCACATCTATGCGCCGCAAGATCAAATCAGTTGGAACTTAAAAAACACTACGCGCACAGCCGTAAAGCGATCGCTACAATTATTATCCCTTTAGTCATTCTACAAACAAGCTTAGCTCCCTTATATGTGCCAATTGTTTTTGGTCAGCAATGGGTAGTAGCAATTCCAATTTTAATGTTAATTTGTTTATCTGCAATTCCACGCGCATTTGCTGATGCTGCTTCGCTATTACTCGTCGCGATAGGCAAGCCTAATTTAGATTTATACTGGAATATCTTATTTACAACTATCTTTAGCGTAGCGTTGCTGATTGGAATTCATGGGCAAGCTTTGGGAGTAGCTACGAGTGTTTTGTTAGTTCACGTTATCACTATCCCCTTATTTATCTATTGGACAACAAGCTATGTTTTTCGTAAACGACAGAATGCCTAGCATTGCATCATGTTTGCCAGGCTTTAAGACAGCGATCGACTAAGGAATTCACAGATTGTTTGATTTGGCGGCTACGATACCAACGGCGATAAGCTTTTTCGTATTCTTCGCCTTGAGTTTGGAAAGTATTCCAGGTATTCAATGCAAGCCCTACACCCCAAAATAAAGCAATATATAATGACCAAGAAAGTTCACCTGCACTGATAAAATTGAGGAGCAGGAAAAAAGAGTTAACAATCGCATAATTACCGAAACCCTTTTGTAAGTTGCGGCGACGATGCAGATTGAAAGCTTGGCGTTTGTGCAAATCAGCTTGTTGCAATTGCCATTCTCTTTCAGCAGCTTGCAAGCACTCAGGGGTAATTTCTAACTCAGCAGCAATTTCTACTAACTGTTCTCGCGTAAATTCGCCTTCATGCGCTTGGCGAGAAATCGCGATTTGCAAAATTTGCTGAATATCTTCCTGATGATATACGCGAGTCATTTTGTTGTCTGATGTGTTCATTGGGGAAGTTTTGATAAAGATATAACAAACAACCCTAAAGGGTACTGTCTCTATTATGCCAAGCCTGCGGCTGACGAAACTTATAGATGTCTGCGATCGCTTTTACCCAACCATCCGAGACAGATTCGAGAATGCGATCGCCTTTTTCCTTCGTCGCCACTGTCGGATCGCCTAGTACACCACTACGACTCAAATCGCGAGTTGTCCACGCGAAAGGTAACTTACCTTCCATTGAAAGTAAACTATCTTCTGGTAATTCTGGGTATTCAGCGATCGCAGCTTGCATCTTCACCTGTTCGGGCAAAATCGATAGCATCAAACTCGTTTCTGCATCTCCCGCATGAATTCCTAGTTGCTGTTCTTTGAGTGAAAGTAATTCATTAACAGCGTGCGGAACGCGCCAGGTAAACAATGGAAATACTAGAAAATCTTCATACTTGACGTGCAAATCCCGCGCTGCAATTTCCATAACTTGCGGTTGTCCGCCGTGCGAGTTCATCAATACGAGTTTGCGAAATCCTGCGCGGTAAAGGCTTTCGGCAATTTCAATTAAAGTTGATAGTAGCGTTTGGGCACTAAGAGCGATCGTGCCAGGGAAATGCCAATGTTCGTTTGATTTGCCGTAGTACAATGTTGGTAACGCATACGCAGGAATACTTGCATCAAGTTTTTCTAATGCTTTTCCCAAAACTGCCGTACCAATTGCAGCATCGACGATCAAAGGTAAATGCGGACCATGTTGTTCAATAGCGCCGACAGGTTGAACTAAGACGACATCCTGTTTATTTGGCATTGCTTGAATGTCAGTCCAAGTCAGATAAGGAAAAAATCGTTGTGGTGGAATGAAACTGTGCATCATCTCTACAATTTAAGCGATCGCACCGCGTTCAAAGTTAAATTCACCTGCCAACTCCCAAGGTCCGCCTTTGTAATACCAGAGTAACAGCCCTTCGCCATATCCGTTAATAGAGGCCCAATTACTAACAAGCTGGTTATAAAGTTGACGCGCTTCCTCAGATGTCACTTTATTTTGAATTGTGACGTGCGGTTGATATCGCTGCTGATCTTGCTTACTTAGCCACATATTCCAAGTTGTAGCAAGTTGTTGACGCAGTTGAACCAATTCAGAACATTTCACTTCTATGGCGACACCCTTACCCAAAAAGCGCGGCTTTGAGAAAAGCAGTGGTAAGGATGCAGTGTCTGTAGAGAGGTTTTGTAAAGTCTGCTGAATTGATAGTTCTTCTTCGCCTGGAAGTGCATGAAAAAGCGTGATGTGTGCAGGAAGGAAGTTTCTTTCCGGTGGAAAGTGCTGCTGACGCAATTCATTGAAAAAATCAAAGGTTATGCGATCGAGTTTGAGTGTCAGAATAAGCGGTGATGACATATGGTTAGTAACAGGTAATTAAACAACGATTATTGATTAGCGGTTGTTTGATTGCTAAATGCTAATTGCCAAGTGCTAAAAGCTTTTCGCGTTCCCCATTACCCATCACCTAATCTAAAAAATATATTTTCATTCTCCAGCTAAGTTTAAAATTTGGGCTAAGGTAGAGGTGCGATCGCAACTACCTTCTCGCTTGCATTAATATTCACTCGCGCTACACCAAATTGCTCAATTACCCACGCATTCGTCGTCAAATGAGGGCTAATTTCTGCAACTCGATAGTGACTTGGTTGCATAGCTAACGCTGCTGGTAATAGTAACTGATCTGCTAAGTGAACATCAACAGGTGCGCCTGTGTCGTGGAAATTTAACAACTCTACACACGCCATTTCTGCGACTTTCTCTGCGGCTAAACCTACACGCCCTAAGGCACCAAATCCAGCACGAGTGTTTGCATATTCAGCAGTCAGAAAAATCCCTGCACCAGGGGCAATTCCCTTTTCGCGTGACGGTGTTATGGTAGCTTTAAGATGCGCTTGACGTAACAAATTTTCAGCGCGACTTGCCATGCGTTGCGGAATGTGTGAAGGTAATTCAGTGACTACCGCCAATCCACGCACCTGCTGCAATTCACCTCTTTCTAGTAAATTAATTTCACTGAGTTTACTATTACCGCGAACTTGCAATTGTACCTCACCTCTACCTTGCGGATACCAGCCCCAGGCGTTGAGTGTTACCTCGGCTGCTACTCCTACTTGACGTAACAGAGGTAAGTAAACCTGTTCGATATACGTGAGTGGCGGGCTAAAAGGAACATGAGTTCCGCCGCGTAGTGTGACATCAGAATTACCTGGTGCGATCGCTAACGGCAAAAGAATTGTTTGCAATACCAAAGTCACCGCACCCGCAGAACCACCTGCTTGTGCTGTAGTCACATCAAAGTGATATTGACTGGCTTGTACAGCACTCTTAGGAATAAACTCTAGCGACATCGAACCCAATGTGTCACCTGTTACCTCCGCGTGACAAATTGCTGCAACTGCGCGTACCGCAGTCAAATGTTGAGCCGCTAATCCAGGTTTTTTACGTCCCGCCCGAATGCGCTCAATGCGTACCGCTTGACCAGTAATTGCAGATAAACTGAGTGAAGTCCGTAGAACTTGTCCGCCACCTTCTCCATAAGAACCGTCAATGTCAATCACCGCAGTACCAGAATGTTGTTGCGTACGCAAGTTACTTAACTCGCCATAAGAGCTTTGATCTTACCAGGATTCATTAGTCCATAAGGATCGACCATTTGTTTAAACTTTAGCTGTTCGGGGTCCATTTGTTTACGTCCGCCATCTTCAATAATGTACGTATGCGGATTAGCAATAAACACGCCGTTCGCTTCGTGATAGCGAATAATCTCATTTAACCGTTCTTCAGTTGTATAGCGCACAAGTTGCAACGCCGCAGGAATAACGACACCATTAACTCGAATAAATTCTAAATGCATCATCACCTCATCGCCAAAATGATGATACATCTGCTCGACAGTTTGTAATGATTTATCTGCGGGAAACAAACTTTGTAAATAAGTCATCGACGGATCGACACTACGCGCGTGTAGTGTTGTGTGATTCCAAGTAAATTCCCCTAAATTCACTCCCTTACCAGCATCCTGCGCTGACTTTTGATAAGTTAGCTTTCCGCCATACTCTTGAATCAACCCTGGCAGTAATTCTAAACTCGATTCAGCAACCATCAAAAAAGCTGCGTGAGTTCCGTCAGGAAGATACTGGCGTAACGCCGCAAAATAAGCCGGAATCGGTGCAGCAAAAACTGTTATCAATTTCTTAACGATACCATCCGCATCACCCAAAGCTTGCCCAAAACGCGCAGCGGTCATAAAATCATCAAACGTCACGATCGCTTCCACCCAAGGATAAGCAGGCGCAAGCGGAATTTCTAACTCAGTAATAATTCCATTCACACCCCAAGCGTGATTCACCTTCTGCACGTCATCACCGCGTAACTCAATCGTACGAGGTTCATCTTCTAGCGTCACCACTTTTAGCGCCAAAAGATTACCGCGATCGCGTAATTGTCCATACGTAATTGAACCAATTCCCCCACTACCACCCGCAATAAATCCCCCAATCGTTGCTGTACGATACGTTGAAGGAGCCATGCGAATTTCCCAACCGCTTTCCCGCGCCTTCTTATCCAACACCGCCAACTTCACCCCCGCTTCTAAGCGCGCCACACCCTTCTCAATCCACCCAATTCGCTGCATCCGCGACATATCCAAAATCACGCCACCATGCAACGGTACGCATTGCCCATAATTACCCGTTCCCGCACCTCGTACCGTCACAGGAACGCGATACTGCGCGCACACCGCCGCCACCTGTAAAACTTCCGCCTCGGTAGCAGGGCGCACCGCAATATCCCCAACCTTCCCTGCCAAGTGACGTTGCAAAATCGGACTAAAAGTATGATAATCCTGCGATAACTTCGCCACCTGCGCCGCATCAGTAATCACCTCAATCTCCCCCAACGCAGCAACAAAAGCCTCCCCATCAACCTTAACCGCCATACTCGTCATCCCCAATTACCTCTTTGCGTCCTAGCGCCTATGTGGTTCGATTCATTCTCAATTCTCATGCTTCACCGCACTTTCATGCCATTTCCCTAACACCCAATCTGACAACGCCGTCAACCCCACAAAAATCGCCACCCCCAACCCCGTCGTCAACAACAACGCCGCAAACATACGCGGAATCTGCAAATTGTAACTCGATATCAAAATGCGATACGCAATTCCCGATCGCGCCCCACCTGTTCCTGCGACAAACTCCGCGACCACCGCACCAATCAACGCCAAACCGCCACTGATGCGCAACCCTCCCAAAAAATACGGCATAGCACTCGGTAAACGCAAATACAGCAAAGTTTGCCACTTTGAAGCTTTATACAGTTGAAACAAATTGACTAAATTGCGATCGACACTATTTAGCCCCAGCGTCGTGTTAGAAACAATCGGGAAAAACGCCACAATCCAAGCACAAACAACCAACGCCGCAAACGTGTTGTTTTTTAACCAAATAATAATCAACGGTGCGATCGCTACGATCGGAGTTGTTTGCAAAATCACCGCATACGGAAATAAACTTTTCTCAATCCACTTACTCTGCGTAAACAAAATCGAAATCAACAACCCTGACACCGCTGCGGCGACAAACGCAACGACAGTAATTTGCAACGTGACTAACAACGAAGCAAATAGTTCATTCCAGTCATTAATTAATGTTTGCAATACTAACAGAGGTCCAGGCAGTAGATACGGTGGTAAACCTGTTACGCGCACAAAAATTTCCCACGCCACCAACGCCAGAATTCCTACTACAATCGGTGCGACAACATCAATCGATACGCCATGATTTGCGTTAACTAAAGAGGATTTGCGGCGACGGAGAATAGTCATTGTCTACTATATTGGTTGGGCGATCGCAGTGTGATTAAGTTGTAACGGCGACTCATTCATAGCTGCTACTAAACATTGCGAAACTTCGCGGCAATATTCGTTATACAGCAAAGAAGTACGAAATTCTTCACTACGCGGATACGGTGCGTTGATAGCGACATCTGCAACAACACGCCCAGGACGCGCCGCCATTACAATGACACGATTAGAAAGATAAACCGCTTCATAAATATTGTGCGTTACAAACACGACTGTCCATCGGTGCTGACTCCACAAATCGAGGACATCATGATTCAGCTTACTCCGCGTAATTTCATCGAGCGCACCGAAAGGTTCATCCATTAATAGCACGTTTGGTTTTGTGACTAAAGCACGTGCGATCGACACTCGCATTTTCATCCCGCCAGATAACTCGCGGGGATAGCTGCGTTCAAATCCACTCAACCCAACCCTTTGAATTGCTTGCTGTACTAAGACTTCCGCATACTTTTTCGATGTCCCAGCTAATTTTAACGGCAGACGCACGTTTTCTTGCACCGTTGCCCAAGGCATTAACGCAGCTTCTTGAAAGACATACGCCAGTTGGCGATCGCTAATTCCCCACTCGATACTGCCAGAATTCATTTGTCCCAAGCCAGCAATCATCCGCAATACGGTACTTTTACCACAACCAGATGGACCTACTAAACTCACAAATTCAGCATCCTGAATTGCTAAATTCATATTTTGTAAAGCTACAGTTCCGTTACCATAAACCTTACTGATCTGATTTAGCCGAATTGCGGGAAGAGTCATTCGCTATCAACTGATCGATAATTACCTACCATATTCTATCCAGCGTCACTCTACCGTAAGCAGGAATACCAAATCATCTTTAGGAGTTGACAGTTGAAAATCTTCGCTGCCCACTCTCCACTGTCCACTAACTGCGATACGCCTGCGCGCCTTTATTGACAAATTGCAAGGTAAATGCTTGTTTGTACTCGATATTCGGTTTAAAAACTCCTGCTTGAGTCATAGTATTAAAAAAGGTTTGCCATCGTTCCTCACTCATCGCCCCAATTCCGAGTTGTTCGACTTCACCAGAATTGATAATCCCGTATTCTTGGAGTTTATCAAGTCCATAGGCGATTTGTTCGTCGGTCATTTCTGGGTTAGCTTGTTTAATTAATTCGTTTCCTGGCGCTGGGTTTTCTAAATAGCTATACCAACCTTTAATCGATGCATCGACAAAGCGTTGAACTAAATCAGGATTATTCTCGACTAATTCGCGCCTGGTTTCGATCGTTGTTGAATAAGGAATATAACCATAATCTGCTAATAAAAAGACAACGGGTGTAAATCCTCCTTGTCGCTCGATCGCGAAAGGTTCAGACGTGATATATCCTTGCTGTGCCGATTGCTTATCCGCAAGAAATGGACCAGGATTAAAATTATAAGGACGCTTTTGATCGTCGGTAAACCCAAATTTTGCGGCTAACAAAGGCCAATACGTTACATTCGCCGACGAAGATATATAAATCGGTCTACCTCTAAGGTCTTCTATTGAATCAACTCCTGTGTTAGGATGCGCAATAAGACACTGGGGATCTTTTTGAAAAATTGCCGCTACAGTAATTTTTGGTATTCCTTCTGCAACCGCGTTAACTGCATCAACACCATATCCCATAAAGAAATCAACCGCATTTCCCATTAATAATTGCGTACCTGTTGGAACTTGCGGTCCACCCATTTGAATTGTGACATCTAAGCCGTGTTCTTTGTAGATGCCTGTCGCGATCGCTTGATAAAATCCTCCGTGTTCGGCTTGGGCTACCCAGTTTGTCCCAAACGTTACGCGATCGAGGTCGTTGGATTGCGAAGTATCAACTTGAGACTGATTATTTGTACAAGCGGCAACTACACTACTACCAATAAACAACGAACTATATTGCAAAAATTTGCGACGATTTACCTTATCATTTTTTAGCTGAGTTGTGCAGTACATTCTAGAATTAACCTTTGGTTTTCTATTGCATACGGTTGAACTTCTAAAGCACGACGCAAAGCCCGAATCGCCTCACTATAATTTCCCAAAGCAATGTAGCATAAACCCATACCATGAAGCGCCCCAAAATGAACCGGATTGAGTTTAACTACCATTTCGCAATCTGTTAACGACCTTTGATATTGACCGTTGATGTAATACAATACTGCACGTCGGTTCCACGCTTCAGCAAAATCAGGTTGAGCTTCAATAACTTCTGATAATAACGCTTCGGCTTGTTCAGTTTTACCCGCTTCAACTAGCGCTTGACTTTGTTGTAATAGCTGCAACCCGTAAACGCCCTTTTGTCCAAACCAATGCTTCCATAACTCCTGCGTTGCCCAATTGCGCACCTTCTCATCAGGATTTTTTAAAGCTTCTAGTAGTGGATCAATAATAGATGCGTCATCCATAATTCCTGCTTGAACTTATTGAGTTGTCTTAGTATGCCATATGAGTCTTAAAGATATGGTATTTACCCCCTAAATCTCCCACAATTGGGAAGTAGGAAGGTCTTGAATTAATACTATCCTCTTTCGGATGCCCTATAAACAAGCCAACTGAATTTTGCTTGGAAATTGACAACTAACTATATAAGAATTAAGCAAACAGATATATTTTTGTTGTATTTCAATATACCATTTCTCAAAAACAAAAAAACAGAGTCGTTCGCGCTCCTCTGTAACCTTTGTGATGAGTAGAGATTCGCTCTAGTTTAAAGCATTGCTAAACAAACTAACTCTTTTTACTAGGCTCACCAAAAATCAGCGTTCTTAGTATACTCCAGACGATGCCTGCAAAAGCTGAAATTAATAGAAAAAGCATTAACAAAGCTAAAGCAGAAAAAGGTGAGAAAATAGTAACAAGTAGTAAAGCTAAGACGAGAATTGCAATTAATATATTGTTCATTTCTATAGTCTCATATGATATAGCAGTTAGCTGTTAGCTTTTTTAAAAGCTTTATCGAGTAATACATTTACTCAATATACTTGTCCTAAGCTGAATGCGTTTTGCTATGGTATGTAGCAATTGAGAGATTAATTAGGACATTATAGAAGCAGAAAACTATCACCATAGGTAGCTTTTATTCCTGACTTCTGCTATTAACAGCTAAAGTTAAGATTAATAGCCGTTCTGATTTTTCGACATCTAACCGCAGTAACATTAGCGGAGAAATTGTTCTAGAGCAGTATTTGAGAGCGATCGCACTAAACTCAGCGGTAACAAATTCTCACTAATTGCTTGCGCATACGCTGAACTAAGATACGGGCGATACTGCTGCGAATTGTTGATGTATGTTTGAAAAAACGGTACGCTCAAAGCACTCATATACAACCGTGCAACTTCTGGAGTAGGACCGATAACTTGTGGTGGTACGGCGATAGGTTCAGAACCAGGCGTAGTTTCGCCAATGGTTGAGAAGTGCGTAGCACCGACAATCACAGCCAGATACTTATCAGGAGTCGTCAGCCAACTAAAAGGACGAATTTGTTCAGCTAATGTAGGTGCAATCGTATCCGCACTACCACTGACAATCATCACAGGGACAGCAATTTGACGAATACTCGCTTCACCGAAAACACTACTCGTAATCGGGTTGATAGCGATCGCAGCTTTGACACGCGGATCGCGTAAAACATAGCCTGTCTTTGGTAACTCCAACGCGCGACATTGCAGTAATAACGAAACATTCCACAAAGGCGAATCGCTTAACGCTGTACAGTCTTTTTGTAGTTGTTCAAAGTTTAATTCTGCGCCTGCAAGTGCTAATGCAGTATAACCGCCAAAAGATTGCCCAATCACTCCAACGCGCTGAACATCGATATTTCTAAAACGGGCGTCAGAGATGCGCAAACGTTCCAACTCATTAAGTAAATACCTGACATCCAACGGACGGTTGATAAATTCGTTTGGTTGCGCGACTTCCGCAGCGACTCCCGACAAAAGCGATCGCAATTGTTCTGTATTACTTCCAGGGTGTTCGGGAACCGCCACCGCAAAGCCATAGGATGCGAGTTGAGTTGCTAAATAGATAAAACTCGTTCGATCCGAACCCAAACCATGCGAAATCACAATCACTGGTGCTGGCTTTTCCAAATTCAGTGGTAGATACATATCCACCAGAAATTGGCGATCGCGTCTTGGATCGGATAACGTGAGTGTTTGCTGATTCCAACTCAATGAACCTCGTTCGCGCAAATCAGGTAATTGCCAAACATCCAGTGGTTGCGCGATCGCAGCATTCATGGCATCTTTTTGCACAAGTGCGATCGCTTGTGCAGTTTGACTGACTAATCTTTCTAGTTGTTCTGCTATTTGTAAACTGCGTGTTAAATTGATACGAATACTACGTGTGGGAAACTGACGTAACACATTGAGTAGCGTTAAACCATCCGGCGTCGCTGCGGCTAAAATTAATGCAGAGCGAATTGCATAAAAACCTGGTTGACGCGCTTCGGTTTGAATAATTTGCCCCAATCGCTCTAATAAAATGATTCCTTGCGGCGTGTAAAGAAACTGTGCAACGGCTACCGGACTCAACTCAATTCGCGTCAGTAATACCCGTCGTAATTGTTCTAGCTGTTGTGGGTTGATGTATTGTGCATAAACCGCAAGTTCGTCATCTAAAATCCCCTCACGTGCATACCTTTCTAGCGCTGCTACCGAAATTGAGCGTTCGACAACTGAGTAAGAAGCATAAATTCGCTCCGCTGTCAAGGATGGTCGCATGATTCCTAGAGTAGGGATGAGGCAAAACCCCAAGGAAGATGCAACCAGCCCAATTTGCCAAAATACGCGCTGATACGCATATAAATTTTGTCTGTGAGGTTTGGATATCAAAGCTACCAATTCCAGAAATCCAGCTACTTATAAACTAGCAACTTTGAGAAAGTTAAAAGTCTAGTAAACAGTAGCTTAGGGTAATTTATCTAACCACTCAACAATCACAGGATTGACTTTGTCGGGAACTTCATCATGCGGACAATGACCTGCGTTTGGAATTGGGACAACTTCAATAGGTTCACCGCGATCGCGCATCGTTTCATAAATTTTTGCGCCACTAATCGGCGTCCAAGGATCGTCCGCACCCCATACCACGAGTAAAGGACGTTTCACCTTCGGTAACAACTCGGCTGGACTAGGACCTGGAGGCGCGGTAATAATCGAAGCAAACACTTGTTGCGCGCCAGGATCGCACGCTGGTTCGTACAGCATATCTACGAGTTCATCGGTGACAGCTTCGCGATTGCGGTATACTTGCAGCAACGTGCGGCGGATTTGCGATTTTTGGCGAATGCGGTTAAAGATCGTTTTTCCTGTAATTCGCGATCGCACAAGCCGATTAAACCCTGCCATGAAGATGCGTAACGGCGGATTCAGTTCATTTGGACGATGGCTTAAACCACCCGCGCTGTTAATCAAAACCGCACCTGCGGCGATTTCAGGATGATTTGCGACTACCATTAGACTCAATAACGCGCCGATCGAGTTACCGATAAATATTGCAGGTTCTTGAATGTGTGCTTCCGAAAAATCTTTGAGCAAAAGTTCCCAAACGTCTAAAGTGTAATTCAGCGGCGGTTTACTCGATCCACCAAAACCAAGCATGTCTAAAGCAAACACGCGATAGCCCGCATCGGCTAGTACAGAGATATTCTTGCGCCAGTGTCCGATACAAGCACCAAATCCATGCACCAAAACTAAAGGACGTCCCTCGCCTTTAACGGTGTACTGAATATTGTATCCTTGCCAGTTCCAAACGTACTTTTCTAAGCTAGAAGTATAAGGTATTTGCTGAGTAGTCACAGGTCTTTATTAAAATTTGTTAATCACCACTTTTTTATTAAATAACATTTTTGCTGAGAAGCAGCCTTCTAATACCATGTCACTTTGAATTTACTACAAATAGGCAGCTTCAGGAGCCTGCGCCGTGCGGGGGTTTACCCCCAATCCCCACTACGTGGGGTCCCCGAGTCCCCGTTGAGGCGACTGGCGTGGGCAGAGGTGCAGAGGAGAAATGATTTGTAGTTTTTATTTGGTGAAATGGTATAACTTCAAGCTTTTGAGTAGTGGTTTAAGTAAAATTCTTTTATCAGTAAAGGTTTTTAGTGTAGGTAGAAAATCGCTATTTGAGCAAAACGAGTTGCCTGAAGGTGCTAGTCTGGACGCAGCGATCGCACTACCTACACTCTCGTAAGCACAAGCAACTTGGGGTAGTGCAAACTTCCTAATGAAGCAACTGCTGCTTAAACGTCATAAATGCGACATTCTGGCGCGTCTGGATGCAAGTTGCAGTAGTGCTCAAACGCAGAAAGAGATCGTTTTGGCTGGCGAACCAACGCAGTTATCAATTCTTCGACTGTATCCCAAGCTACAGCAACTTCAGTTGATCCAATGCCATACATTTGAGTGAGGCGACGAGCGTGTTCTAAAGCGGCTTGGAAAGATGTCTCCAAACTTTTGCTTTGAGCATGAGAAATTGCAGTTGTTGTGACTAATTGTTTTTCAGGTGTGTAAACCATTGAACTTCTCCAGTATGTTGTCGGTTTCGCAAACTGATCCGACTTTAGCAATAAATAAATACAATAGCAATATGATAAAAATATAAGTTTTTACTATCATTAATAGGATTTACTTAACTGCGACGTACTCAGGTGCGCATTGCGAACAAACGGATTTTAGCTTTCTAATGCAGCGAACTTCTCAAACGCTTCTAGTTCGACTTCTGACGAAGGCAATAATACTCCTGAGTCAATGCTTCTCTCAGCGATCCCCGTCTCTACAGCAGATTTCAGCAGATGAATAACACAAACCTACGGTGTAGAGTGAAAAGATCGCTAAACCAATAATTACGCTCCTCACATCACACCAAAGCAAAAACACGCTTCTCTCTTAAGAGCGATTTTGTAAAATAAGCAATGAAGATAACCTGCAAACAGAAACTCTTGAAACTCAAAAGCTTATGGCTTTATAGTCTATTAGACTTCAAACACGCGTTCAGTTTAATTGCTTACACCACATTTCTCAGTACTACCTCTATATTCACTCTTACTGCATTATTCTAAAAACCTGTGTTTAAGTATCTTCCACCGCTCAACGAGCATAACCTTCCTTATCCTGATACGATTCACCCAATCGTGGTGCATTTCGTGATTGCGATGGTGCTGTTTGCAGTGTTTTGCGATATCCTTGCGTATTTCACAAAAAATGCCAAGTTGTATGAAGTTAGTTGGTGGAATCTAGCCTTTGCTACGGTTTCAATATTTATTGCGATTATTTTTGGACAGATTGAAGCAGGTTTAGCAGAGCCATATGCAGCATCAGTTTCAACTTTGAATGCTCATACAATTTTAGGCTGGTCGCTTTCGGGAATTCTGGCGATCGTCACCGCCTGGCGCTATGTAATTCGGTTACAAGAAAGACCACAGCTACCCATTCCTTACCTCGCGGTGAGTGTGTTGCTCGTCGGGCTAGTTTGCGTTCAGTCATACCTCGGTAGCTTACTCGTGTGGGTTTATGGCTTGCATACAGTTCCTGTAGTAGAAGCAATTCGAGGAGGTCTGTCATGAATCCAGACCTGCTGAAACAGTGGGATAGTTTAGGGGTTAATGGATTGCCTTACATCATTCCTATTCATCCCAATTTAGTGCATCTCACTTTGGGGTTATTTATTGTTGCGATCGCCTTTGATATTGTCGGGGCGTTGTTTCCCGTCGAGAAAGCAATTTTTAAGTTTCTGGCGATCCCCGTTACCCGCTCATCGCTGTTTGATGTTGGTTGGTACAATCTTTTGGCATCAGCCGTCATTACCTTTTTTACGGTCATGGCTGGTTTATTTGAAGTTTCATTAGCTGTACCGCTTGCAGATGTCAAGAGTGCGTGGGGGCTTCATGCCTTAGAAACGATGATTCTCCACGGCGTCGGGGGAGTCCTCATTTTGACCTTGATCGTAGGAATGACTGTTTGGCGTGGCTTTCAACGCTATCAATGGCGCAAAGACATGGCAAGACAAGTACAGTGGAGTTATCTTGCAGCTGGTTTATTTGTTTTTGCTCTGATGTTTGTACAAGGAACACTGGGCGCGCATCTGGGTGCTGAGTTCGGCATTCATGTAACAGCGGATCAAATGCTGCACTTAGGCGAAAATCCTAATCAATTATGAGGCAGTAGTAAGCATTGCGTTTGTCTGCCACTTGTACAAAATTATCGTATTTGCAGTTCTCATTTATAGTGCGATCGCTGTCATGATGAAACTCCGTGCAATTATAGTTATAAGCATCTATGCCATCCTGGTTGCGCTAGCTAGCTTTTGGATGGCGAAACAATCATATTCTTGGTTTCCGCCAGAAGCAGCAGCCGAAGCAAAGTTACTTGATGATTTATTCAGTCTTTTTACTGGGCTTGGCACGTTCATTTACTTAGGTGTCATTGGACCTTTTCTGTACTCATTGGTCTTTCATCGAGCCAGTAAATATGATCTGAGCGATGGTCCCCCAATAGAAGGTAATACCTGGCTGGAGATTGTCTGGACGGCTGTCCCCTTAGTTTTGGTATTAACGCTTTCCTTCGTTAGCTATCGGACTTACGAGAAAATGGCGGTGCGCGGTCCAATGGAACTGGTGCATTTGCATATGCCGCAAATGATGCAACCTGCTTACGCTGAACCTTTTGATAGCACGCCGCAGCAGGAGATTCAAAAAGCAGTGGAAACGGCTCCGATTGAGCAAATTAACGTGATTGCTAAGCAATGGGCATGGATTTTCCACTATCCAGAACAAGATATCACTAGCACCGAGTTACATTTACCTGTCGATCGCCGCGTGCGATTTACATTGCGATCCGAAGATGTGTTGCATGGCTTTTACATTCCGGCATTTCGCCTAAAGCAAGACGTCGTTCCCAATCACGAAATCGATTTTGAACTGACTCCTGTTAAAACCGGAACCTATCGCCTGCGCGATTCGATGTTTAGCGGTACTTACTTTGCGGCAAATCAAGCCGATGTCGTTGTTCAACCATTCAACGAGTATCAACAATGGCTTGCCGATGCTGCTACTGCGTCGCCTAGCCCTGCGTTTAATCAGGCTGCTTTTGAATACAGCAAAGCCAACGATCGCGAGGGTGCAACAAAAGACAAAGTAGCCGTTCGCGGTTGGGAGACAATCCCACCAGCAGCACCACCTGTAGTGAATTATGCTCCCAAGCATGAACCTGATAGCCCGCCTGCTTAAAGTGGCTTGCTTTCATTAAGAGCGATCGAGGATTAGTAATTTTATGACAAACATTTCGCTTGAGGCTCCAGAAGTCGTTCGCGGACAGCCCTACCCTGGTGCGCCCGATAACTGGAAGCGATTTTTTACCTTCAGCACCGATCACAAAGTCATCGGCATTCAATATATCGTCACATCGTTCTTCTTTTTCTTGATCGGTGGTACGTTTTCGATGATTATGCGAGGCGAACTGATTACCCCCGATGCGGATTTAGTCGATCGCACAGTTTATAATGCGCTGTTCACGATGCATGGCTCAATCATGCTGTTTATGTGGACATTCCCCGTTTTAGTAGGACTTGGAAATTATTTAGTACCGCTGATGATCGGGGCGCGAGATATGGCATTTCCTCGACTCAACGCGGTTTCCTTCTGGATGATTCCCGTGGTAGGCATTCTCATGCTTGTCAGTTTTTTGGTACCAGGAGGTCCGTCACAATCAGGATGGTGGGCATATCCACCAGTGAGTTTGCAAAACCCGACGGGAAATCTGATTAACGGACAGGTGTTATGGATTTTGGCAGTGGCAATTTCGGGCGTATCTTCGATCATGGGCGCGGTGAATTTTGTCACCACCATCTTTCGGATGCGCGCACCAGGAATGACCTGGTTTAGAACACCGGCATTTGTATGGTCAGTGTTGGCGGCGCAGTTGATTCAACTCTACGGGCTACCGGCGCTGACAGGAGGTGCAGTGATGCTGTTGCTCGATCTCACAATCGGGACGAGTTTTTTTGCTCCAGAGCGGGGCGGTAATCCTATATTATATCAACATTTTTTCTGGTTTTACTCGCATCCGGCAGTTTATGTCATGATTCTGCCAGTATTTGGGATGTATTCTGAAATTTTGCCCGTTCATGCACGTAAACCGTTATTCGGCTATCGCGTAATCGCAGCATCATCAATTCTCATCACAGTTATTAGTGGTTTTGTGTGGGTGCATCATATGTTTGCCAGTGCCACTCCTGGCTGGATGCGGATGTTTTTTATGGTGACGACGATGCTAGTCGCAATTCCCTCTGGCATCAAAGTTTTTGGTTGGGTAGCAACGATTTGGGGCGGCAAAATCCGCTTCACGACACCAATGTTATTTGCACTTGGTGGCATTAGTAACTGGGTATTTGCCGGAATCACTGGAATTTTTCTTGGATCAGTGCCGATTGATATTCATGTCAATAACACCTACTTTGTCGTAGGACATTTCCATTACGTGCTATATGGCGCGATCGTCATGGGGATCTATGCCGGAATTTATCACTGGTTTCCCAAGATGACCGGACGCAAATATTACGAAGGTTTGGGTAAACTGCATTTTGCGCTAACTTACTTGGGAACGGCGTTAACCTTTGTGCCGATGCATCCCCTGGGACTCATGGGAATGCCGCGTCGTGTCGCATCCTATGACATAGAATTTGCCTACTGGAACGTTATAGCAAGTATTGGCGGTTTTCTGTTAGGGCTGTCTACGCTACCCTTTATTCTCAACATGGTGAGTTCCTGGATTCGCGGCGAGAAAGTGGGCAACAATCCCTGGCGGGCATATGGCTTAGAGTGGCTCACCTCGTCACCCCCAACTGTAGAAAACTTTGAAGAAACGCCAATTGTCATTTCGGGTCCCTACGGCTACGGTAGAAATCAGCCATTAGTAGAAAATACTCCCAATCCAGGCTTGACTGAATTTCCTGAATCTCTCACGCAGCGGCAAACATCATGACAGTAGAAAGAGCGAACCCCTCCGGGGAGCTACGCAACGCACAAGACGTTGAAGCTAACGTTCGACAGCACCAAGAACATGATGCAGCAGGTAATAGTAAGTTCGGCTTTATCGTGTTTCTGCTGTCGGAAAGCGTTATTTTTCTGAGTTTCTTTGCAGGTTACATTGTTTACAAAACCACGACTCCTGATTGGTATCCAGCAGGGGTAACAGGGTTGGAAACAAAAGAACCACTGATTAATACGCTCGTACTGGTATCGAGTAGTTTTGTGATCTACGTCGCTGAGCGTTATTTACACGATAAAAAACTGTGGGGCTTTCGCCTATTTCTATTAGCTACAATGGCGATGGGCAGCTATTTTCTATTCGGGCAAGCTGTAGAATGGCAGAGTTTACCTTTTAGCTACCAGTCAGGTTTGTTCGGCGGTACGTTCTTTTTATTAACCGGATTTCATGGCTTGCACGTTCTTACCGGAATTCTGTTGCAAGCATTGATGTTAGTGCGATCGTTTATCCCTGGTAATTACGACAACGGTTTTTTTGGTGTTGAAGCAACGTCTTTATTCTGGCACTTTGTCGATGTCATTTGGATTGTGTTGTACACGCTAATTTATGTTTGGCAGTAGGAGAATCCCATGATCGTTGACGACCAATACTATGACGTCATTATTGTTGGTACGGGCGCAGGTGGTGGAACATTAGCGCGCAAGCTAGCACCCACAGGGAAAAAGATCTTGCTGCTCGATCGCGGAGAATTGATCTATCGCGAAAGCTCAGAATTAGTCGATACAGAAATTTTTAAGAAAGAGCAATTTCACGCGCCTGAATCTTGGTATGACAATACAGGAGAGCCATTTTATCCGCAAACGTACTACGCCGTTGGTGGAAATACAAAGATCTGGAGTGGCGTTTTGCAGCGAATGCGCGAACGTGACTTTGAGGAAGTAAAGCATCAAGGCGGAATTTCCCCTGCGTGGGCGTTGAAGTATCAAGACTTTGAGCCTTACTACACCGAAGCCGAGAAGTTATACCAAGTACACGGTAAAGTCGAAGATGACCCCACCGAACCGCCGCATAGCGAACCTTATCCTTTTGCAAAAGTGGCGCACGAGCCAATGGTGCAACGTATTGGCGAAAGTCTGACTGAGCAAGGGTTGCATCCTTTTTATTTGCCGCTAGGATTAGGCGATCGCGGTAGAACTGATGCGGAAGATACCGGAGTTAGCCCCGTTCTCAAGAACGAAAATGTGACGCTCAAAACCTCTGCACAGGTTGTTTGTCTACATACCAACCCATCAGGTTCGGAGATTAAAGCCGTTCAAGCAAAAATTGGCGAACAGTCCTATTTATTTTTGGGTGATATTATCGTGCTTGCCTGTGGTGCAGTGAACTCGGCAGCATTGCTGCTACGATCTGCTAATGAAAAACACCCGAACGGAATTGCCAATGGTTCTGGTTTGGTAGGACGAAATTTGATGAAACAACTGCTATCGGTTGTGGTGCAGTTAACCGCTACCTCCAATTCTGGTACATTTTCCCGCACATTGGGGCTAAATGATTTTTATTGGGGCGATAAGGATTTTCCGTATCCGATGGGTCACGTGCAAAACTCTGGTGGCATTTTTCAAGATGTCATTTTCGCCGAAGCACCACCGATTTTATCTGTATTGTCGCGGCTGATGCCAGATTTTGGCTTGCGACAGTTAGCAACGCATTCAATCGGTTGGTGGCTGAAAACCGAAGATTTACCCCATCCTGACAATCGCGTTCATTATGTGGGAGATAAATTACGAATTGACTATACCGCAAACAATGTAGAAGCGCACGATCGCTTGGTCTATCGTTGGGTTGATGTGTTGAAAAGCGTTGAACAGTCGCAACCTACTGTATTCAACCGCACAACGCATCCGCGCAGTGATATGCCGATCCAGGTTGTTGCACATCAGTGCGGTACGTGTCGCTTTGGCGAAGATTCAGCAACTTCGGTATTGGATCTTAACTGTCGCGCCCACGAAGTCCACAATCTTTATGTTGTCGATAGCAGCTTTTTCCCGTCTCATGCTAGCGTGAGTCCTGGTTTAACCGTCATCGCTAATGCTTTGCGAGTGGGCGATCACTTAATCGAGCAGTTGAAGTAATGCGTTGCTAAATGAAGAATAATCGCTTAACTGCGCTTGGCGTTCAAATACATTCTTAAATAATTGCCGTAAAAACGGCTGAACTTCGGGTAATTGTTGCCAAGCCAATTCCCGAAAAAAGGTTTCTTTCGTTCTTTCCCGTTTGTTTCTAACGAATTTAAATACTCTTGCTGTAAACAGTGCATAAGCAATAGTCTGAGCATAGTATATCTGCAAAGCTCTAATTTTTGTTATCTGCGGTCAGTTGTAGTGTAAGCAGTAGTTCTGTTGTAGAACTTTTTAGCAGTTTATGCAAATCTTCATCTGTCTTTTCAGCTACATAAACTTGGGTAATAACTTGTTGAATATATCGCGCGGCTTCCATATGGCGGTTAGCGATTTCTTCTGCGACATCAGCAGTCAATATCTTTTCTAGGATTGCTGAGATATTGTTGCAAAGCCACAATTAGTATTGCTAACGGTGAAGGTTGATATTGAATATTAGGAAACATCCAAGTAGCAAATTGCGATTGTGTCTGCCTTAATTTTAAAGCCAGTTCGCGCATCATGCCAATACATAGTTGATTTACAATAAATGTTCTGACTAGCATCTTCTTATTCTTGAAAACACAATATTTGATATAGCAAATGACACCTGTTCTGTATCGTATTGACAGAAAGTAGTAGATGACCTCGGTATAGTCACGGTGAGGTGTGAAAACTAGAAGAATTGCATAGGGATCGTGAAACCTTTAAAATATCACCGAGGTAAAAGTAGAAAATCTGCTGAAAGCGAGTCGGTAGTGAAGAGAAAATTAACAACTGATGATTTTTTAGTGCTGCGCCAAGTAAAGATGAATAACTCTGTACTACGTTTAAAGCACCCAAAATAAAAGTTTTGCGCGAAAGGTAAAATTTAAAACTCAACAAATACAGGTAAGATACCTCTTACTCAAAACACAGATGTCATTTTTATCTTTAAACTTGAGCTTAACAGGGGAATTAGCTGCTTTATCTGCTGCTTGCTTGTGGGCGGTGGCTTCAGTTATCTATAGTCGCGTTGGACAAACTATTCATCCTCTCGAACTCAACTTGTTCAAAGGTGCGATCGCAGTTGTTCTTTTGCTATTCACTATATTCATTAGTGGCGATGTTCTCCCTCCATTGGCGTTTAACGATTATTTCTTCTTCATACTAAGTGGAATGTTGGGCATCGGTTTAGGCGATTCTGCGTTCCTGACTGCCTTAAAATACCTCGGTGCGCGGCGAACCTTGCTCATGGAAACCTTAGCACCGCCAATGACTGCAATTTTGGCGTTGCTCTTTCTTCAAGAACAGTTGAGTTTTGCTGCTTGGTGTGGTATTATACTCACTATTCTGGGAGTAGCATGGGTATTAAGCGAAAGAACTCCTAATACTAGCACGCACCACTCAACTCATTTACTACGCGGTATCAGTTTCGGCATTTTAGCAGCGATCGCTTTAGCAACAGGTGCAGTCCTTTCTCGCGCTGTGTTTGCCACAACAACTGTTAGCTCATTGTGGGCTGCACTTTTGCGCTTGAGTGGTGGTTTATGCATACTCATACCGTGGGTAGCGTTGAAAACACGTAGTTCTGGGCTAAAATTGCCCCCACGACGCGCGATCGCCGCAATTTTCATCGCATCTTTTACCGGAACTTATCTCGGAATTTGGCTGCAACAAACTGCTATTAAATTGACAGCCGCAGGAATTGCGCTAACACTGACTAATACAAGTCCTTTATTTGTCTTACCACTTGCAGCAGCGATGGGCGAACGAATTAGCTTCCGAGCGATCGCCGGTGTAGCCATTGCGATCGCGGGAATTGCTGTCTTATTTTATTTGCAATAGCTGAGTGCATGACTTAGCGGTTAGTTACTACTGGCTAGTCACTAGCTACCATTTTTATCATCACTCAGCAACCGGATTTCCAATTATGGGAAGTGGATACAGTTTGCGGAACCGCGAATAAATTCGCTATGCTATCAAGCAAATTTCCTCAAAAATAACGATGTTTTAAGGTTTATGAGGATTTTCTTATCATTTTTACGATTTACTTACAAAAGCGCTTGATTTACCAATTTTCTTCAAAGATTTCGTTAAAGATATGGCATTTTAAGAAGAATTACTTAGGCTAAACAACGTAAGTATTTTTTCTAAAAATATGTTTTTGATAAATCATCGACTTAGGCGCAGCCATGATAAACTGCAAGACTTGCTATTGAGAGCCAGGCTAAAAGTAAAGCCTTACTACACGTATTCTGTTAACAATCCGAAATGGTTATTCATGTTTTTGTTCTCGCGATTTCAAGTCATTCGCTCTCATATACAGATTTTTTATCCAAAAGCATTCATTGAGGACTGTTCAGAATCTATCTTTGAAGATCTTGATGTAGAAACTGTTGTTCAAGCACTACAGAAAGACGGCTTGTATTTAGGTATTCAGCTACCACCGACCATTATTGAAGAGATTTTAGCGTTTACAAAGCGCGAGCCGTGTTATGCAAATCTCAATCCACAACTGATGTTTCACATTGATAGTAAAGAAATATGGCAGGAAAAGTATAGTAGTTTTTTTATCGTTAGCGACTACGTAGATCCTGAGCGACATTGCTGCGCAATTGAGAAGATTACTCAAGATCCTAAGTTACTTAAAATTGCTGCGACTTACTTCAATGCCAAACCTGTATTTACAGGATCACGACTTTGGTGGAGTTTTGCAACAAACGCCAATTTCCAAGAAAGACTTAACTTTGCTCAAGAGTTATTTCATTACGATCCGATTGACTATCGTTCGCTAAAATTTTTCTTTTACTTAACCGAAGTTGATGCAAGTACTGGACCGCACGTTTGTGTTCGCGGAAGTCACAAAAATAAGAAAATAACGCATCAATTGACTTTATTTATAGGTCGTAGCGATCGCGATATTAGTCAATACTATCAACAAGAAGATATTTTAACAATCTGTGGCAATGTTGGTTTTGGGTTTGCTGAAGATCCGTTTTGTTTTCATAAAGGAACACCCCCCCAGCAACGCGATCGCCTAATGTTACAGATTGAATATTGTTTAAATAACTATCATTTCTAAACCACTGCTTTAAGTGCAAATCGCTTTGATTTCATCAGAACATCCAGAAACGCAAAAACTGCGGGTGTTTGCAGTGTATTCGCCAACACCGCCACTCCGATGATTCTTTCAAGAGGAATCGGTAAAGTACACGCTTGTACCCCTGGTGGTAAGGGTTCGGCGGCTAATCGTGGCAAAATTGCTGCACCCAATCCTTGAACAACCATACTGACAATTGTTGAATCTTCGCGAACTTCATACGCAATGTTGAGCGGATAATCGGAAAAGCGTAGATGATTGCGAATTCTAATTGAACAGGTATTTGTTGACGGGACAATTAAAGGATATGCGGCTAATTGCTTCCAGTTGATTTGTTTTGTCGTTGTTGGAGCAGTTGGCGGTAGCAACACAATATAATCATCGCGTAATAATTTCCAAGTCTCAAATTCATCACTTGCAGGGAGATAAGTAAAGCCAAGATCCGCATGACCTTCCCGCAAAGCTTGTTCAACGTCAATATAATCGTAATGTTCAGTAATTGTGACGGCAATTTTAGGAAAATGGTTGCGAAACTCGGCAATAACTGCTGGTAAAATGTGCGTTGCGACACTCCGAAAACAGCCAATTCGTACTTGACCTCCGTGCAAACCTTTTTCGAGATTTGCTTCTTTAGCCATTGTTTCGAGTAATTGTAGTACCTGGCGTGCGTGAGTAATGATCCTTTCGCCCACAGGTGTCGGATGCGCCCCATGACGCCCACGCGCGAGTAAGACAACGCCTAAATCTTCTTCTAACGCCGCGATCGCATGACTAACCGCAGACTGCGATATATCCAAATGTAGCGCAGCCGTACTAAAGTTTCCGTGTTCCGCGACTGCAACTAACGCCCGTAACTGCGAGAGCTTAATTTTACTAGTAATGTCACTCATAGCACTCCATACAAGCAACGTCTATTCTCGCAATCATTGGTAAGTCATGCCATATCCCAAATATGAATTTTATTCATATATACCATACATAATTTGCTTGGATTGTCAAGAAAAAGATTGTTAGAGTGAGATTGTTAAGAGAAGTGAACGATGTCATGTGAGGTCGTGAAGATTTGGTATGAAGAATTCGATTAGTTCCTTTGATCGAGAAAAACTAGAATTTCTCTATCATCAACCGACAAAAGTACAAACCAAAAAAGCTGATTCTTTAGCACCTCTAAAAAGAGTTTGGCAGCGATTTATCAACTATCTCAACACGCAGAACGAACTACAAGTTTGGCAAAGTTCAGACCGCGATGGTCATAGATGGTGGAATGCTTACGATCCAATAACAGGGCGCACGACAAAACGCAATTCTGAAGCAGAAATGCGCGCTTGGATTGAAGAACGATATTACCAATAATAATTAACCAAGGAGAAAGAAGCATGATGTTTTCTGATCGCAATCAATCATCGCTTAAAGTAGAGCAAAAACAGCAAAAATCGCATCATCCCTTACTGCGTCCGCTGATTAACTTCTGGAAGTTTAGCTGTTACTATGCAGATTACAAAGCACGCATTTGGGATGTTAAATAGAGTACTTAACAGCAACTCGCCCCAGTCCGCACTGGGGTTTTTATTTAAATAGCGATCGCCGTAACTTGTTACCGTCGTTACATTTATTTACCTCAATTCAAGCGAGAATGAAAAGCTTATACAGTCCTATGGGGTAGTAGATGACATCAAGTAGCTGGGCATTAACACAAGGAGATGGACCAATCGTTGCTGTGGCGCTGCACGATGGTCACGATATCCGCGAAGAAGTCGCCCCGTTACTCAGCGTTACCGAAGCGGATCGCTGGCGCGAAGAAGATCCGTACACTGCGCATTGGACAAAGATTGCCGATACCAGAATTGTTGTACGGCGATCGCGGTTTGAATTTGACCTCAATCGTAGCCGCGATAAAGCCGTCTATATTAAACCTGAAGATGCTTGGGGATTAAAGGTTTGGAAAAAAAGACCACCCCGTGCGATCGTGGAGCGTTCTTGGGCAGAACACGACGCCTTCTATGCCATGTTAGAAAAAGTTTTGAGCGATATTGAACGTCGTCATCGTCGCTTCGTTGTATTTGAACTGCATACTTACAATCACTTGCGTTTTGGACCTGATTCACTACCCGCCGATCCGCGTTACAATCCAGAAATTAACATTGGTACAGGAACGCTCAATCGTCAGCGGTGGGCACCTGTTATCGACCGCTTTACGCAAGATTTGCGAGCCTTCAACTTTTTGGGTAGACATTTAGACGTCCGCGAAAATATTAACTTCTCCGGCGGTTACTTTCCCCGCTGGGTGCATCAAACCTTTCCTGATTCAGCGTGCGTTTTGTCGATTGAAGTCAAAAAATTTTTTATGAACGAATGGACAAATGAAGTAGACATCGTGCAATTAGATGCGATTCGTCAAGCGTTGCAATCTACTGTTCCAGGTATTCTAGAAGCTTTAAATCAAGTTGATGCAGATGTCGTCAACAACACTTATCAATTTGTTTAATTGCTGTGTTCTTTAAGTAAGAACATTGAACAGTAAAATTAAAACAATACCACCCATAAGCAGAGGACGCGAATCTCGCAGACCTACGGTTTAGAGGTTTGAGGCATGAGTGTAGAAGATCGGCGGATCGGGCTTGAGCAAGAATTTTTTCTTGTAGATGAACTTGGTGTCATTTCGCATTGCGGTGATGAATACTTACAGCGCTGTCAAGAAGTCGCAGTAGCCGAAGGACGTAACCCGCAACATTTTGCACCGGAATGGGTAAAAAGTATGGTGGAAATTAACACACCACCTGCTTACAGCGTGACAGAGTTAGCAACAGAATATCTAGGTAATCTTAAGGTGGCGCTCAAGGTAGCTAAGGAAATGAGTCTCAGACTTTACCCTTTGTCTACCTACCCGCTGCACGTCATGCCGACAATTCGCAATAAGCTATGGTATCACGTGCAAGTTCGCACGATTGGCTTCGATCGCTTTATGCACGCGGCGCGGTGTACAGGAACGCACATTCATTTAGATCTCCCAGCAGGAATCATTGACCGACGCGTAGGCGTGTCTTACAACTCTACACCCCAAGCACGCGAAGAACTGTTGAATATTTATAACTTGGCAACAGCGTTAGATCCATCATTGATTGTACTATCGCGGGCGTGTCCTTTTTACGAAGGACGCGTCATGAAATTTGCAGCGCATACCGTACGTTATCGCGGTAGTGACGTTTTTGGTTGGGAAGGAGTGTATACGCATTTGCAATCGGTTGGTGGATTACAGCCGTATGCAGCAGATATTGAAGAATTAGTCGAGTTACAGTTTGCGCGATACTACTCTTGGTTAGCCGCAATGGATCGGGCGGGAGTCGAACGACATTTGTTTAAAGAAGCTGGGGGAAATCTCCTCAAAGCGGCGTGGAATCGCGTGCGACTCAATGGAATTGGTACGGTAGAAATGCGCGGAACCGATAGCAACTACCCCCAAGTGATTTTAGCGATCGCCACGCTACTTTATCATGCAGCACATCGCGTGCGAACTGAACATCTGACTGTTAAACCGACTGAGGGATTACGCATCTTTGAGTTGAACGGCAATATCCTTGCTGTACCAGACTTTTACTATCTTGATGGTGACTTGCTGTATGCTGCGGTGACGGAGGGTGTTAAGAGTACTGAAGTTGTAGCATATTTAGATTCAATTCTTGATTTTGCACTCCAAGAAGGTGGGGAAGGATCGCACTATCTCAAAACATTAAGATCTGCGCTAGGAGAATACCAAACTACCGAAGCCGAAATTTTGCAAGACTTTTTCCCCACTACAGAAGAAATCTCGCAAGAAGACGGGTTAAGCTTGGTACGTCAGTGTTGCGACAAATTAGAACAGCAAGTTGCCTTTCTAGAACAATCGCATTTGGAGATGCTTGCGGAGTAAAGCTAGCACAAAGTCGATACAATCTCTGATGGGGCAGTAGGGAGTTTAGCTTGTGTTATGGTACTTCGATTGATGGCGATCGCGATTTTATTCGTTTTACTGACAGCTTGTAGTGGTGGAATGCAACCAAGCAATAAACTTGTCCAAAGCGCGATCGCACTGCAACTAGAACAAACGCAACAGCAACTCAGTAAACAACTCGGCGTCGATTTCCAAGGCTTAAAAGTCGAACACGTCAAGATTGAGCAACGCGAACCTATAGAAATTCAAAGTTCACCAGCCTATCACGTTCGCGGTACGTACGACCTCAAGCTTAAACTACCACGCACATTGACGCAAAAGCAAAATGCTTTTGATGTTTACTTGCAACGTCAGCAAGAAGGTAAGACATGGCGGCTGTTGATTCCGCAAAAAGATCCATCAACTTGGTTGAGTTATTTAATTCGATAATGGTAATAGGTCATTCTTACGACTTGGTTGAGCTATTTAATTCGATAATGGTGATAGGTCATTCTTAATAAATATTTTTACCAATTACCAGTCTCGCTCAAACACTGCACTAATTAGATCAATGCAAATTCCGCGCCTGCATCCAGACACAATTGAAGAAGTTAAGCAACGAGTTGATATCGTCGATGTGGTATCAGAACACGTTGTTCTGCGCAAGCGTGGTAAAGATTATGTAGGTTTGTGTCCTTTCCACGACGAAAAAACCCCGAGTTTCAGTGTTAGCCCAACGAAGCAGATGTATTACTGCTTTGGCTGTAACGCTGGGGGAAACGCCATCAAGTTTTTGATGGAAGTCGGGAAAAGTTCGTTTAGTGAAGTTGTCTTAGATTTAGCACGGCGCTACCAAGTACCCGTACAAACCCTCGCACCCGAACAACGCCAAGAACTACAGCGTCAATTATCGTTACGCGAACAGCTTTATGAGATTTTAGCGATCGCTGCTCAATTCTATCAACACGCCTTACGTCAACCGCAAGGAGAAACCGCGCTAGAGTATCTGCAATCGACACGCAAACTCAGCCTAGAAACCATTCAGCAGTTTGGGTTAGGTTACGCACCGACAAGCTGGGAAACGCTTTATCGCTACTTGGTAGAACAAAAGCACTACCCCGTGCAACTTCTAGAACAAGCAGGATTAATTCGCCAACGACAATCAAAAGACAGTTATTACGATTATTTTCGCGATCGCTTGATGATTCCAATTCATGATATCCAAGGGCGCGTCATTGGTTTTGGTGGCAGAAGTTTAGGCGATGAGCAACCCAAGTATCTTAACTCGCCTGAAACTCAATTATTCAATAAAGGAAAAACGCTGTTTGCCCTCGATCAAGCCAAATCGGCAATTTCGCACGCAGATCAAGCAGTCGTCGTCGAAGGCTATTTTGATGCGATCGCCCTCCACGCCGCCGGAATTACGAACGCAGTAGCTTCGTTGGGTACAGCGTTGAGTTTAGATCAAGTACGCCAACTCCTACGCTACACCGAATCAAAACAACTTGTGCTGAACTTTGATGCTGATGCTGCGGGAACGCAAGCCGCAGAACGCGCGATCGGCGAAATTGCAACTCTTGCGTATCGTGGCGAAGTCAGTTTGCGGATTCTCAATTTACCTGAAGGTAAAGACGCTGATGAATACCTACATACCTACACGCCCGAACACTATCGCGAACTCTTACAAAAAGCTCCATTGTGGTTAGACTGGCAAATACAACAAATCGTAGCAAACCGCGACTTGAAGCAAGCGGATCAATTTCAGCAAGTCGCCCAAAAAATGGTGAAGTTGCTTAAATTAATTGATAACAGCGATACGCGCAATCATTATATTTTTCGCTGCGCCGAGTTACTGAGTTTAGGTGATTCGCGCCTAATACCCCTACAAGCTGAAACTCTATCGCAGCAAGTCACACCCGTTCAAAGCAACCGCAAACCCCAACCATTTAAAAAGCAGCAATCGCCAGCTTTTCCCCTGACAAGCGATCGCAGTCTCCTCGAACAAGCCGAAGCTTTACTACTACGCATTTACCTACATTGTCCCGAACATCGTCAAGCAATTACCGAAGCTTTACAAGCGCGAGATCTACAATTTAGCCTCTCGCACCATCGATTTTTGTGGCAACAAATCTTAGCAGAAACTGCATTAGAAAATAACCCAGTATCATCTGACGCATCAGATCCCTTATTCTCGCGCCTCCAAACCCGCTGCTTACAATTTGAACGCGAGATGACTTCGATATCACACTTATTTTACTTAGATGAGAAAACCGAACACGATCTGCTGCGTGCGACTCAAGGAGTACAAGCGGCGATCGCGTGCATGGAACGCGTCATGTGTGAAAAACGCTATCGCTTATACCTCGAACTTTGGGAAGCGATCGATCCAAAAGAAGATCCAGAGCGATCGCGATCGTACTATGAACTCCTCTACACCGAACAGCGCCGCTTACAACAATTAGATCGACAACGCCAATTTTCCCTCACCGATCTCATTTAACAGCACCATATTAATGTACGGGCAAGGCAATGCCTTGCCCCGCGATGCATGATTGGCAATGCCTTGCCCCGCGATGCATGATTGGCAATGCCTTATCCTCTAATCTCTACGACACCACTGCATAAAACTAGAAAGCCACTCCTATATACCTACAGAGCATACGAGATAACCAAAACGTATCGCTCATAAACTACAGCACTTATGAATTAGGAGTAAAAACAATGGCTAACATCAACGGCACAATTTTCGATGACAGCATTAATGGTACAAACTACAGCGACAGCATATTTGCCAATGACGGTAATGACTATGTAAACGGTAAAGACGGCAACGATGTGATCGATGGCTGGAATGGTAACGATACTTTAGATGGTTGGAAAGGGAACGATACGCTCTATGGTTGGTATGGCAATGACGTACTATACGGCTATGACGGCAACGACAAGCTATACGGTGAAGCTGACAATGATACCCTTTATGGCGAAGCTGGTAACGACTTACTCGACGGTGGTTCCGGTGCTGATGCGATGTATGGCGGTACAGGTAATGATACATACATCGTCGATAGTTTTTACGATACCGTTACTGAGTACCAAAATGGTGGAAACGATACCGTTAAGTCTTCTGTCAGCTTTACCCTCGGCTCGTATGTCGATAATCTCACCCTCACAGGCTACGACGCAATTAGCGGTACTGGCAACAACTTGAATAACAAAATTGTTGGTAATAGTGCTGATAACTTCATTGATGGCTTGTCTGGTAATGATAAACTCTATGGAGATGCCGGAAATGATACTCTACTAGGCTACTACGGTAACGACTACATTGAGGGAGGTGCAGGCAACGATCGCATTGCCGGTGAATATGGTTACGATACGCTGGTAGGTGGTGTAGGCGCAGATACCTTTGTTTTCTACTCTCCTTACGAAGGTATCGATACAATTAAAGACTTCAAGTATTCAGAGGGAGACACAATAGAAGTCTCAGCTTCTGGATTTGGTATCACTCCAGGTGTCAACCAGTACAATGGTTTCAATTTCAACGGCGATACGGGTGCTTTATCGTTCAACGGCACGCAGTTTGCCACACTGCAACTCGGTTCAGGCTTTGTTCCTAGCCTAGACATTACCATCGTTTAAACACAAGTGTTTCAATTACTTGAGGCAATCCACCCAAAGGATTGCCTTATTTTCACAAGTCACTTTAAAAACACATCAAAGTTTCCCGTGTTTCTCGCCCTGTTGTTGGGTTAGTTCCTTTAGCTACTTTGCACAGCTTGTCTTGTTCGTCTCGGCGCAATAGCACGTCAGTAAAGTCAGCCCCATCAATAATCGCCTTGTCAAATTTAGCATTTGCCGCAAATGCACCCTCTAAAACCGCATCCTTTAAATTAGCATTACTCAACCGCGCTGAATCTAACGTCGCATTCGTCAAATTTGCGCCTTCGAGATTAGCTGACTCTAAGTTCGCTGCAAATAAACTGACACCTTCTAAATTTGCGTGGCTGAAATTGCTGTTACGCAAATTGGCATGATTAAAACTAGAGTCGGTTAAATCACGCCCTGAAAAATCAGAGTTCAGTAAAATTTCTTTGTTGTAATCAAGTGCGATCGCACTGGGAATACTTATATACAGTGGAGACGCGATCGCACTCACAACTAGCATCCAAAACGCTATCCAGCGACATACCCTGAATATAGTCTTTACCATCCAATCCTCTCGCCTATAAATCATTCTTATTCCAGCCAATGACAAACCCTCCTGCTTCTTATTATCCCGATATTGGTGTATTAGGAGAAGACCTCGTTGCACAATGGTTACAGTTACAAGGTTGCAAAATTCTGCATCGTCGCTGGCGCTGTCGTTGGGGCGAACTCGATATCGTTGCCCAACAAGAAGCTACCACACCATTCGTTACTTTTGTCGAAGTCAAAACTCGTAGCAGCGGAAATTGGGATGAAGGCGGGTTATTATCGCTCACACCACAAAAGCAAGCTAAACTTTATCGAGCAGCGACTTTTTACTTAACTCAATACCCCGACTTAAGCGCCTATCCCTGTCGCTTCGATGTTGCTTTAGTCTACTGTCAACGCTTAAACACTCATTCGCCACCACCAATAAATAAGCCAGCAATCTTTGAATCGCTGGCACTACAAGTTAGAAATACTCAATTCAAATTACTCTTGCAAGACTACATTCCCGCAGCATTTGAATTTTATTCACAGTTTTGAATCCTCAAGAGTTCTGACTAAAGGTGTTTTTGCTCAACACTCAGCATTCATAACTCTTTAAGCCAAAGTTTCTGGGCAATAACCTAATCCTCGTACAAATTGCTGGCGGAAAGCTTCAATCTCTTCGCGCTCTGGGCTACCATGAGAGACTATGGCAACTTGATAGCGACGCATGACATCAATCGGTGATTGTCCAGCTTCTAAACTCCAAAGCGCCATATTGACACGCATGGGAGGTTCGTAGGGAATTCCCAGTTCATTGAGAAATGCCCGAAAGTCTCCATCATCTTGAGCATTTAAGGGCGAGTTCATTTTGACTTTTACCACCCAGCCATCAATTTGATGGATCACGGTTACAAATCTGACCGATAAATGCTGTACTTTGTGTAGATATTCAACAATCCTCAAAGTGAGGCTGGCGTTTGCGAGGTAGTAAAGGTATTCCATTTCCGTGGTTGGGAGACGCACCAATCCGACACTTCTATTGTGCCGAAGATAGGCGCTTCATTAATAGGGGAAAACCACCCAATTTAACCTGGGTAGATTCACCCAATTAAATATGTAAGTATGAATTGTAAAAAATTAGCAAAAAATCTGCAAAACTACGGTATTTAAAAATAACAAGATGTGACTATAAACAATGTAAAAGCTGCGATGGCTTGGCGAAATCAGTAATAATACGGATTTTCGAGTTGAAAACGGCAATGCTGTAATATTTACACTCAAGACTATGTTGCGTCAATTATCTGCTCAAGAACAAGACCGCTTATTATCTGCATACGATTATGAATTACCCGAAGAGTTAATTGCCCAAAATCCCGCTGTACCTAGAGATAGCGCGCGCTTGTTAGTTGTTGATTCCACACGCCATCGCCATCATCGATTTTACGAGTTGCCACAACTGCTGCGATCGGGCGATTTACTTGTGATGAACAATACAAGGGTAATACCCGCGCGGCTGTATGGGCATAAGCAAAGTGGTGCAACTGTTGAAGTGTTACTCTTAGAAGAACGCCAGCACAATCAATGGTTAGCCTTAGTCAAACCAGGAAGGCGTTTACCGCCAGGGGCAACGATTGTATTTGCAGGAAACGCAACCGATCCTTTAAGTGCAACTGTATTAGAAACCGACGCGGCGACTGGGGGGCGGTTGTTGCAATTTGATGTTCCGCAAGAAATGTCTTTGCTGCAAGTGTTAGATCAATACGGGCAAGTGCCCTTACCACCTTACATTACAAATTCTCAAGCCGCCAGCGAACAATATCAAACAGTATACGCCGAGCAACCTGGTGCTGTCGCCGCTCCGACGGCTGGGCTGCATTTTACTCCAGAGTTACTGACACGCCTCAAAGATACAGGAATCCGTACCGCTTTTGTGACGCTACACGTCGGTGTGGGAACCTTTCGCCCTGTAGAAGTAGAAGACATCACAACGCATAAAATGCACGGGGAATGGGTAGAAGTCAGTGCAGATACTGTTGCGCAAATTCGCGAGACACAAGCCCAAGGCGGGAGAGTGTTTGCAGTGGGAACCACAGTGGTACGCTCATTAGAAGGTGCCGCAGTTTCAGGAGAATTGCAACCTTTTTGCGGAAAAACCAACTTATTTATTTATCCTGGTTATCAATGGCGCGTTGTCGAAGGATTGATTACAAACTTTCATCTACCTAAATCAAGTTTGCTGATGCTGGTAAGTGCATTAATTGGACGTCAGCGCCTTTTGGAGTTGTACCAAGAAGCGATCGCCGAGCGCTACCGCTTTTACTCGTTTGGTGATGCGATGTTGATTTTACCGCAATTTGAATCGATGTGTTGAGTTGCTTTCTTGACAATTGAGCGTAAAAATCGAAAATAGACGTCAATTTTGATTAACCTGGAAAAGATACCGCGATCGCGAAAAGTGGATCAGCAGGCAAAGGGAACTATGAAGCGCAAGCAAAAACAGATTTTAAAATCTCTATCACACGGCAGTGGTGTTTTTCTGTCTACTTTTTTACTGTCGGTTGGTGCTGTTGGTTTTGCTAACGCCGAATCCGTTATTCCCGATGCTTCTGAATCTAGGGCGGAAACAACTGTCTTAGCGCAACTTCAGCCACAATCTCCTCCAACAGCACAGGGAAATGCGCAGTCAATATCGCTGACGAATATTTTACTTGCAACTTTAGTTGTGCTACTAGGTGCGGCGTTAGTTTCACTATTTTTATTACGTAAGTCTGTCATTCGCGGTGTAGCCGATATTGTGATTATGCGGCTGAAAGAACTTGAAGACGTTCAAAACGGAATTGCTAACGCCGATCGCAAAATTCAGGGTATCTTACAAGATGCGGAAGAAATCTTAGACGAGATTAACCACGAAGCCGAAGAGTTACAGCAAGAGATCGCCGCACAACGCGAAAACTTATCACAGGTACTCGCTCATCTTTCGCAGTCGCAGCAACAAGCAAACGTAAAATTAGAGAATCAATTCAAAACTTCAGCACAAGCAATTAAAAAGCTAGAAAATGAGTTTGCGGCTCAATTGGCAAGTCTCAAGCAACAAACGCAGCAGCAACAAACTTTAATTTTACAGAATCTCAAACAGCTACAAGATGACTTTTCACCGCATCTTTTAGAAATTAGAACCGAAGTTCAAACGCAAAAAGATACAGTTCTACAACATCTAGAACAATCTCGCGTAGAGTTAATCAATCAATTAACACAAATTCAACAACAAACCGAGCAACAACGCAATGCAATTTTTCAAAATTTAGAACAAATTGTATCTGAATTTGCTCCTCAACTTTCAACATTACACGCCGAAGTTCAAGCCCAAAAAGATACCGTTATTCAGAACCTACAACGTTCAGAAACCGAATTGGCTGAACAAGTGGCACAAATTCAACAACAATTGCAAACACAACGCAGTACTATCTCACAAGACATTGAACGATTGTTAACAGAGTTTAATCCGCAAATTTCTGAAATTCAATCAGAAATTCAAAACAAAAAAGATGTTGTACTAGAAAATATCCGACAATCAGAAGTAGATTTAGCTGAACAGTTACAACAAATTCAGCAACAAGCTCAACAACAATATGATGAAACGCTAGATAATTTAGAGCAATTAGCATTAGGTTTTAGCCCAGACGTATCAGAAATTCAAGCGGAAATTCAAGAAGAAAAAGACGCAATTATCCAAAGCTTACAGCAAGCAAGAAAAGAATTCGCTGTGCAACTTGCGCAACTTCAACAACAAGCTCAAAAACAGCGCGATTTCTTATTGAAAAATTTGAAAAAACAAGCATCAGAATTGGTTCCGCAACTGACAGAATTACAAGCCGATGTTCAAGATGAGAAGGATGCAGCCATACAAAGCATCAGACAAACAGAAGCTGAATTTGTCTCGCAAATTTCCGAATTGCAATCAGAAATTCAAGAACAAAAAGGTGAAGCTGTCTATCAGCTAGAAGGTATAGAAACTGAGATAGAAGAACGGATTGCGGGTTTGCAAGATGAAGTGCAAAAACAACAAGAGCTTATCAGAAAAAATCTGAAGCAGCTAGAGGAAAATTTAGCACCCTATTTATCAGAAATTCAAACGGATGCTGTAGAGAAGTTACAGCAACAAAAAGATGCGATGTTAGAGGATTTGCAGCAACTCCAGACAGAAATCGCCGAACAAATCAAAGAATTTCAGGCGCGGATGCAAGCACAAATCGAGCAAGAAATTCAATCGCTGCGATCGCAAGCAACCGAGTTTGCAACTCAAGTCAGCGATTCGCAATCAGGAGTACAATCGCAGCAAAATGCGACAATCGAAAATCTGGAAAAATTAGCTTCCGAGTGGTCTAATCAACTCGCAGCACTTCAGTCAGAAATCACGAATCGCAAGGAATTAACGCTAGAAAACCTTGACAAATTAGAAAATAGACTAGAAACAGAACTTGCAGAAGTTAAATCGGATGCACAAGCGCGAAAAGAGCAGATTCTTCGACAATTGGCGGAAATAGCTCCAACATCAATCGCCCAAGCTGCATTAGCTGACGTATCACAGCAAATTCAAGCGCTATCCGAACAATTGGAATTGCTGAAAACAAACTATCCGCAGTTATTCATGCGTCCTGATGATTATATCAATCAGGGAAATGCGTTATTCGCTGAAGGACGTTATCAAGAAGCGATCGCCACCTACGAACAAGCATTAGAAATTCAGCCGAATAACCCTGATCTGTGCTATCAGCAAGGCTTAGCTTTATGGGAACTCAAGCAATACGAGTCAGCGATCGCCGCGTTTGACAAAGTACTCGAAATCAAGCCCGATGACGCAGCAAGTTGGTATCATCGCGGGCTAGCACTCAAAGAGTTAAAAAGATACGAAGGCGCATTTGCAGCATTTAGTCAAGTGATTCAAGTTCAACCAGAGAACAGCGATGCGTGGTTTAATCGCGGTATTGTTCTCAGTCGAATGAAACGCTACAAAGATGCGATCGCCTCGTACGATAAAGCGATCGAAATCAATCCGAATCATCATCTTGCGTGGGTCGATCGCGGGGTAGCATTAGGCAAACTGCAAAATCACGAAGAAGCTTTTCAATCGTTTGATCGTGCAGTACAAGTCAAACCAGATGACGCGGTAGCTTGGATGAATCGCGCCATGGCGTTAGAAGTTCTCGAAAAATTAGAAGATGCGATCGCATCGTATGATAAAGCGATCGAACTCGATCCCGACTACTACAAAGCTTGGAACGCCAAAGGCTATTTACTCGTTCAACTAGAGCGCGATCCAGAAGCCTTAGAAAGCTTCGATCGAGCTTTGCAAATTCAACCAGATTATCCTAATGCTTATTACAACAAAGCCATTTGCTACGCCTTCCAAGGACAAGTCAAATTAGCCCTAGAAAACCTCCAAAAAGCAATTGAA
This sequence comes from Gloeocapsa sp. PCC 7428, assembly GCF_000317555.1. GTDB lineage: Bacteria > Cyanobacteriota > Cyanobacteriia > Cyanobacteriales > Chroococcidiopsidaceae > Chroogloeocystis. The sequence continues at coordinate 5,321,787 of NC_019745.1, read as the reverse complement.
CTCAATCCCAAGTATCGCGCCGAGGCCAGCAGCGATCCTGATTTTGAAAGTATTGCCACAACTCGCGGTTTTCGACAATTAATTGAAGGGTAACAGATGAAGGAGCAGAGGAGCAGAGGAAGCAGAGGAGAAATGATTATTAGACCTCTTACGTGAATACTTAAATTGTCATATTGAGCCTTTCACGGAGCCTGCCCTTGAGCAATAGCGAAGGGTTCAGAAGGACAAGGGTAGTTTTTTGATTCATGCAAGAAGTCTATTTTATTAGTCCACGCACCATCTTGACTTTGTAAATCAAGCCGCGACTTCAGTCGCCAGGCGTTTTCAGTAAGGATGATACCGTAAATGCAACAAGACAAAATGTTATGGCTAATCAAAGGAGTCGCAGGGTTACTCTGCGTTGGCTTTGGCTTGAGTGTCTTTGGTGAAGCTTTAAGCCGCAAAATTAGCGGTGAAGGTTGGTTTTGGATCGGGACACTTAGCCTTGTACTATTCAACTTTGGTTTATGCTTGATGTTTGATAGCCATAACCATCAACTGCGCATGAAGCAGCACAAAAGCGACTAGCGAATCGCGCTTTATGTCCAATACAGTATCCGCGCTTCAGGAAAACGGCGTGCAATTTCGCGCTCAAAGAAGCGACGTAGTGTTTTCATGTCGTCGGTATCATAAACATATTTTGTACCGCCAAACTTGTTACGCTTAACACTCCGCTTGTCTTCCTCCATATCAAGCTTCGAGTGCGGATACCAAGTTTGTAAGACTTCTTTAGATTTGGGCGTGAACCGATGCGAAATTAACTCAAAAGTCAAATCGCAACTAAAGTCCAAAGTTGTACTCATTTCATCGAATAGCCGCGTGTAGTGCAATTCCCAATCGTCAATTAGCATAATCGGCGCAATGACGATACCAACGGGATAACCACCACCGCCTTGACTGTGTGGTAAAGCTAATTTGCGTAATGCTTGCAGGCGCGATGCGACAGATGCAGTACCGCCTTCAAACCGCCCTGAAACAGGTGCAGCATTAACACTGACACGACACCGAGTATGTCCATTGTGCGGTAAGTCGATTAACTCATCAACTGCGTCAAACTTAGAAACCCAGCGTAGGTGAGCATCGCTGCGCGTACCAAAGTAACGGATACACTCAGCTAAACTACCTGTAAGGTGTTCGATACCGAGGGGATCGGTATAACAACTCACTTCAAATGTTGTTGCAGTATCAGGGCGTTCGTAGGTTGCCAAGTTTTCTAGAATTTGCGGTAAGTTAGCAAACACGCGAATCACTGGTGGACCTTGGAGACTACCCGCAAGATAACAATATTGACAATGCGCTGGACAACCTTCTGCAAGGTGAAATTGCCAATCGGCGGAAGGGGGAATTGGCCTTAGCTTGAAATGACTCGGTGGCGCGGTAACGACTGCAAGTGTCCGCTTAGCAATTTGATACGTCTCGCGTTCGGAATCGCCGCGTAAACCGGAAAGGCGATTTTGCGGTAGTTCCTCGATGGGTAAGTTAAGTGCCTGTACGCGTGATAAAATTTGTTGTCCCCACGGTTGATCGAGTGCCGCAGGTGTAAATAAGACACGCTCTGGCATCCATAAACGGGAAGAGTGGGCTGCTGGTTTGGTTAAAAGACTTGTCATAAGCTGGGTAAGTGGTGATGGGTAATGGGTAATTGGAAATAATACTGATTACTCATTACCTAACCTCAAAAGTGTGATTTCTAATTATGCTTATCTACTTAGTTCGATCTTAATTGCTGCACAATAGACTTGTAAGCTAATTCTGTAGCGGGTTTTACGCTATTTACTGTCGTGATTTGCTCCCTAGATTCTGGCAATTACAATTATTGTCAGCAGTTACCCCAGGAAGCGCCCAAAATGTTTTCTCATGCAAATGCTGATACAGATGTCATTGTTATTGGTAGTGGTATCGGTGGTTTAAGCTGCGCCGCATTACTCGCACGCTATGGCTTCGCGGTGACAGTCTGTGAAAGTCATTCGATTCCTGGGGGTGCAGCCCATGCGTTTGAGCGTCAAGGCTTCAAATTCGATTCAGGACCGTCGCTCTACTCTGGTTTATCTTACTCGCCTTCGCCGAACCCTTTACGTCAAGTCTTAGATGCGATCGCTGAAGAACTTCCGTGTGCTAATTACGATACGTGGGGTTGCTGCTTACCCGAAGGTGATTTTGATACGACTGTTGGCGCTGAGCAATTTTGTGAAGTTCTAGCAAGATTGCGCGGCGATCAGGCTGTTGCAGAGTGGCGCGAGTTACAGCGCGTCATGGAACCGCTTTCGCAAGCGGCGATCGCTTTACCGCCAACGGCTTTACGTTTCGATTTCGGTGCAATACTTACCGTGGGGCAATTTATTCCGGCGATCGCTCCCCATGCTACAAATCTTTTTAAATTAACCGGACCATTCTCGCGCATTATCGACGATGTGATTCGCGATCCTTTTATCCGTAATTGGCTAGGCTTATTATCCTTTCTGCTTTCTGGACTTCCTGCGGATAGCACTAGCGCCGCAGAAATGGCGTTTATGTTTGCTGATTGGTATCGTCCTGGTGTCAAACTAGATTACCCTATCGGAGGTAGCGGGGCGCTTGTTGCGGCTTTGGTAAGGGGATTTGAACGTTATGGCGGTAAGTTGCAGTTAAACGCGCACGTTGAGCAAATTGTGGTCGAAAATAATCAGGCTGTGGGAGTGCAGCTGCGTGGTGGGAACCAACTGCGATCGCGTCGAGCAGTAATTTCCAATGCCTCGATTTGGGATACACTCAAGCTGCTACCTCCTGAAACTGTACCAAAATTCCGCCAGCAACGCCAGGCAACTCCTGAGTGCGATAGCTTTATGCATCTTCATTTAGGAATTGATGCGACAAATATTCGCTCTGATTTAGCTTGTCACTATATTGTTGTTAACGATTGGGAATTAGGAGTTACCGCGCCGCAAAACGTTGTGCTGATCTCCATTCCCTCATTACTCGATCCGTCGCTTGCGCCCGCAGGAAAGCACGTTATTCACGTTTATACTCCTGGAAACGAACCGTATGCACTGTGGGAGAAAATGGATCGTCGCACTCAGAATTACACGCAACAAAAGCAAATTCGCGCCGAAGTGATGTGGCAAGCTTTAGAACGCATTATTCCTGATATTCGCTCGCGTTGCGAAGTCACCTTAGTAGGTACACCTCTCACTCACGAACGCTATTTACGACGTTATCGCGGTTCTTATGGTCCGGCAATTTCTGCTGGAGAAGGATTTTTTCCAGGATCGACAACGCCACTACCAGGCTTATTGTGCTGCGGAGACTCAACATTTCCTGGAATTGGTTTACCCGCAGTCGCTGCTAGCGGTGCGATCGCCGCAAATACACTCGCCCCCGTTACCAAGCATCTCGAATTACTGCGGGACATTGGGGCTAGAGGACCTTAGGCTAGGTTAAGAGAAGCAATCGATTAGAAAAGAAGCATGGCAATTTATCTTGATTCAGCATTAGTATCTGAAGCTGAAATAGCCGATAAACTCGGTTGGGTGAAAGGAATTACAACAAATCCCACATTGCTAGCAAAAAGCGATTTACCGCCAGAAATAACACTCAAAAAGCTCACAGCACTAACGTCAGGACCAGTTTTTTACCAAGTTATGGCGCATGAACTCGCAGATATGCTCAGCGAAGCGAGAAAGGCGCATGAGATTATTGGCGAACAAACAATTTTAAAAATTCCCGCAACAACTGTAGGATTTCAAGCTGTAGCGCGTTTATCTTCAGAAATTGATTGTTCTGTAACGGCAATTTATAGTGCAGCCCAAGCTGTCATTGCGAGTGAAGCTGGTGCAAAGATAGCGATCGCTTATGTCAATCGTGCAACTCGCTTGTTAGGCGATGGTATTGCCTTAGTGCGCGATATGGCAAGTGTCTTGAAAAATAGCAAGACGGAAATTTTAGCAGCTAGTATCAAATCTCCGCAAGAAGCCGCTGCTGCCATTCAAGCCGGAGCAGATCATCTCACACTACCGTTAGCAATGTTACAAGCAATGACAACTCACGAGTTTTCCGAAACAACAGTAAATGAGTTTACTAAAAACGGCATTGGCTTAAATCAATATTAGAGTGACAATCAGTTGATTCTGACCTCCAACCTCTAACCCCTGCTTTACTATATTGGCAACCGATTGATATCTCGGTTGGAACCAATCACAACCATCGCGCTTCCTCTTTCAAGGCGATCGTTTGGTTCTGGATTAATGACAAACTTACCGTTGTGACTGACGGCGATCAGATTTAAACCGAAGCGACTGCGCAGTTTCAAGTCAGCGATCGTTTTGCCGTGAAATTCGTCGGGTACGATAATTTCCACAATACTATTATCTGGGTCAAGGTCAAAGCGGTCTAAAATTGCTGGTTTTGTGAGCGATCGCGCTAACGCACATCCTGCTTCATACTCTGGAAAGACAACGTGATCGGCTCCCACGCGCTGAAGTAACTTGTAATGGACTTCCGAAGACGCTTTCGCAACAACGTGAGGAACACCACCTTCTTTCACGTTTAGTGTCGTTACTATGCTCTCTTCAAGATAGTTACCAATCGCAATAATTACCGTATCAAATTCAAAAACTCCCGCCTCTTTTAGTGCTGTGGGTTGCGTCGAATCGAGTTGAACAGCATGGGCGGCGATCTGATCAGTCAATACTTGAGCAACTCTTTTTTCATCAATATCCGTTGCTAACACATCATAACCCAAATGATACAGTGTTGAACATACCGCTCTACCAAATCGCCCTAGCCCGATCACCGCGAATTGATGATTACCTTGGCGCAGACTGCGGAAAAAACCTAAAGAAGATAGATTCACGCTTGATCCCTTAAACGAGAAAACTCTGTACGATTCAAACCATGTTTAAAATGCTTGATTTCTACCCTAGCAGGTGTGTGGTTCGCTTCGTAACTAGACAACCAATAATTCTTCTACAACTATCCTACTAATAGGTTTTCTTCGGGGTAGTGAATTGCACGAGGGCGCGGATCTCCTAATAGTGCAGCCATCAGTAGCAAAATTCCGACTCGTCCTACATACATTGTCGCGATTAAAATGAGCTTACCAGCACCAGAGACACTCGCTGTGATTCCGGTTGACAGTCCCACTGTGGCAAATGCAGAAACAACTTCAAACAAGATTTGGATAAAGTTTACCGTCGGATCTGTAATCGAGATTAATATTGTTGCTAATATAACTGTTATTGTGGAGCCAACGACAACACCAATAGCCTTTAATATTAAGGATATGGGAACTTGTCGCTGATACATTTCGACTTCTTCTTTGCCTTGTAAGATCGCTTTAGTACAATTTGCTAACACTCTAGCTGTCGTTGTTTTAATTCCGCCACCAGTCCCACCAGGGCTAGCACCAATGAACATTAAGGCAATCGTCAAAAAGAGTCCGGCGGTTGTCATGCGACCAATATCTATTGTATTGAAACCTGCGGTTCGTGTTGTAACTGATTGAAACCAAGCTAAGACTAATTGGTTGCCGAAACTTATATTACCAAAGGTATCAGGATTTCTAAGTTCGATGAATAGAAAAGCAATCGTTCCCATAACAAGTAATGCTAATGTTGTACTTGTTGCGACTTTAAAGTTAAGCGAAAAAACCGTGCGATAAGGTTTTCTTAAGAAGCGATCGCGCATCCATAAATACACCTCAAAAATGACTGGATAGCCGATACCACCGAGAATAATCAACAGCGAAACAGGAATAATCAGAGGTAAATAAAACTGATATCTTATGTAACTATCAGAAAACAAACTAAATCCTGCATTATTCCAAGAATTAATGCTATGAAAAATTGCTAGCCATAAAGCTTGATTAAACCGATAATCGGCGTTGAATGTTGGCAGTAGTAGTAAGACTCCTGTAATTTCCATAACCGCTGTTAAAGCAATTATGGAACGTAAAATTTGCGTACTACCGTGAATTCCTGGGCGATCTAAAGATTGTTGAATCGCAATTTTATCTTTAAGGCTAAACCTCCGCCCCAAGAGTAGTAATAGAAAGGTGTTGGCTGTCATATAGCCAAGTCCACCAATTTGCACCAAAGCTGCTAAAAAAAACTGACCCCAAAAGGAAAAGTAGGTTCCAGTATCGACAACTCCTAACCCAGTTACGCAAACAGCGGAAGTCGCAGTAAACAAGGCAACAATTGGGTCATTCCACGTTCCGCTGCTGGTCGAAAAAGGCATCATCAGCAAAAGCGTTCCGACCGCAATTACAGCGAGAAAACCGAAGCAAATCGAGCGAGAAACAGTCATAGGTTGAGAAAATCAAGGGAGAGATCGCAAAAAAAGCTCAACTCAATTTAAACCACACATGGTAGCCTACGAGTATCATTTGCTAGGCTAATTGTTTTTTTGAGTTCATGAGTGCAACACTAAATCAACGAATTCAGCAATTTTATGACGCTTCGTCAGGACTGTGGGAACAAATTTGGGGCGAACATATGCATCATGGCTATTATGGTGCAGCAGGCAACGACAAAAAAGAGCGCCGACAAGCCCAAATTGACTTAATTGAGGAATTACTCAAGTGGTCTGACGTGCAGCAAGCCGAAAAGATTCTAGATGTAGGCTGTGGAATTGGTGGTAGTTCTTTATATTTAGCAGAAAAGTTTCAAGCTCATGTGACAGGAATTACGCTTAGCCCTGTACAAGCGGCAAGAGCCACCGAACGCGCTCAAGCTGCCGGATTGAGTCAAAATACACATTTTCAAGTCGCAGATGCCTTAAATATGCCGTTTGCAGATGCAACTTTTGACTTTGTGTGGTCCTTGGAGAGTGGCGAACATATGCCTGATAAAGTGAAGTTTATGCAGGAGTGCTATCGGGTACTCAAGCCTGGTGGTAAGTTGCTGATGGTGACTTGGTGTCATCGTCCAACAGATGGTGTTGCAGGGGAACTAACGGCGGATGAACGTAAACATTTAGAGGAAATTTACCAAGTTTATTGTTTGCCTTATGTGATTTCGTTACCTGAGTACGAAGCGATCGCCCGCAATCTTGGCTTACAAGATATTCGCACGGCAGATTGGTCTAAAGCTGTTGCGCCGTTTTGGAATGTTGTGATTGACTCCGCGTTCAATCCTGGCGCGATTTTGGGGCTGCTGTTTTCAGGATGGGGTACGATTCAGGCGGCGCTGTCTTTGGGATTGATGAGTCGCGGTTATGAACGCGGGTTGATTCGGTTTGGTTTATTGTGTGGTCAGCGGGGCATGGCAATGCCTTGCCCGTAGCGATCGGGAATCAGAAGGGCAAGGCATTGCTTTGTTTGTATCAGAGGTTGGTTGAAATCAGAGGGGCAAGGCATTGCCTTGCCCGTACAGAGGTTGGTTGATGAGTCAGGTGTTTGAGCAAGAGTTAAAGCAATTAGGGTGGCGTGGCTGGTTGTATGCATTGTGGAAGTTTGCCCGTCCGCACACGATTATTGGCACGAGTTTGAGCGTGTGGGGGGTGTATCTCATTACTTATGCGATCGCTTCTTCCTCATATCGTATCGATTTACTCGCGCCTTTGGGGGCTTGGATTGCTTGTCTATGTGGCAATGTTTACATTGTGGGACTGAATCAGCTAGAAGATGTGGCGATTGACAAAATTAACAAACCACATTTGCCGATCGCATCGGGTGAGTTTTCGCAACGCATGGGTCAGATTATTGTCGCAGTCACAGGGGGGCTGGCGCTACTCTTGGCGTGGGTGTTGGGACCATATTTATTCGGGATGGTGGCGATTAGTTTAGCGATTGGGACTGCGTATTCTTTACCACCAATTCGCTTGAAGCGGTTTCCGTTTTGGGCGGCGTTGTGTATTTTCTCGGTACGGGGTGCGATTGTGAATTTGGGGCTGTTTTTGCATTTTAGTTGGGTGTTACAGGGCGATCGCGCAATTCCTCCTGCTATTTGGGTATTGACAGCGTTTATTCTAGTGTTTACGTTTGCGATCGCAATCTTTAAAGATATTCCAGATATCGAAGGCGATCGCCAATATCAAATCACAACTTTGACGATCAAGCTAGGACAAAAAACCGTCTTCGATTTGGCACTTTGGGTACTTACCGTATGCTATTTGGGAATGTTGCTGGCGGCGTGGCTACCTCAAGTCAATACTGTATTTCTGATGAGTACTCATTTACTTTTATTGGGGTTGATGTGGTGGCGAAGTAGACAAGTTGATTTACAAGATAAAAGTGCGATCGCGAGTTTCTATCAATTTATTTGGAAACTCTTTTTCCTGGAATACCTAATTTTCCCTGCTGCTTGTCTGCTAGCTTAAAAAAAACAGGCTACTTTTCTGCAAATGACTGACACGCCTCAACTTACCGTATTTGCAATTACCGTCGTCGGAATTGGGTTAACGATCCTGGCTTTCTTTATCCGTGAGGGAGTCATTACCTCCAACATTTACAAGCAGGGAGTCAAACTTTATCAAGACAAAAATTACAGCGCCGCCGAAGCCGCGTTTCGTCAAGTAATTGCGCGTCACCCAAGTAATGATTTAGCGCGGTTGTTGCTAGGAGATACTCTACTACAGCAAGATCGCGTAAAAGATGCGATCGCCACTTGGCAAGAACTAACAAGCCGCGCACCAAAAAATGTTGACGCGCATCTGCGTTTAGGAATGGCGTTGCTAAAATCGAATCAATTAGAAGAGGCGATCGCCTCTCTTGAAACTGCTAAAAACTTACTTCAAGCCCAACGCAATCGGCAAAAAGCCCAAACCGTCGCCCAACTTCTCCAAGAAATTCATCAGCAGCAAAAGATTGAATAACAGGTAATAGGGAACCAAGCGAAAGGTGCGGGGGTTTACCCGTTGTAGCAACTGGTGTTAATCGGGAAGCAATTAGCATTTTTGTTGCATGAAAGCCAATGGAATACTAAGAGCTATCAATGACCGATGACCGATTACCAGTTACCAAAAACCAATTACCAGCCATTATGAATGCTCAAGGCAAAGTTTATCTTGTCGGTGCAGGATTAGGTAATGTCGGCTATCTTACGGTAAAAGCGCTACAACTTTTAGCGCAAGCTGAAGTTTTGATTTATGATGCGCTTGTTGATGACCAACTATTACAGTTAGTCCCAAAAAACTGTCTTAAACTCGATGTGGGAAAGCGTGGCGGAAAACCGAGTACACCGCAAGCAGAAATTAACCACCTATTAGTAGAACATTGTCAACGTGGTAAACAGGTTGTTCGACTAAAATCTGGCGATCCATTCATTTTTGGGCGATCGGCGGCTGAAATTGATGCTTTAATGGCTAATAACTGTCGATTTGAAGTTGTCCCAGGAATTTCCTCAGCTTTAGCAGCCCCCTTACTTGCAGGAATACCTTTAACCGATCCGACTATAAGTAGCTGTTTCGCGGTTTTTACTGCGCACGAACCGGAAAAACTCGATTGGGAAGCACTAGCGCGGTTAGAAACCCTCGTAATCCTAATGGGAGGGAAACAATTATCAACAGTTGTACAGCAATTATTACACTACGGGCGATCGCCGCAAACTCCTATAGCGATTGTTAAGTGGGCTGGAACTCAAAAACAACAAACTTGGACGAGTGACTTAGCAAATATTCAAACAGTCACAGCAGGTGTTTCACTTTCACCGGTTGTGATGATTATTGGTGAGGTTGTTGCGCTCCGAGAGCAGTTAAATGCAAAGATAGAAATTGAATTTCCGGCTCTTGATATGTTACCTGACCAACCTCTGCACGGTAAAACAATTCTTGTGACACGATCAGCAGGACAATCTAGCAATGCACGCGATCGCTTGGCGATGCTGGGTGCTAATGTGATTGAAATGCCCGCGCTAGAAATTGGTCCGCCTTCGAGTTGGGAAGACTTAGATCGGGCGATCGCTCATATCGCGGATTTTGATTGGTTAATTCTTACTTCCACCAATGGTGTAGAGTACTTTTTCGCAAGATTAGCAATACAAGGTAAAGATGCGCGGGCTTTAGCAGGAGTCAAAATTGCTGTAGTGGGTGAAAAAACTGCCCAAATCTTAGCACAACAAGGTTTACAGCCCGATTTTATTCCTCCTAACTTTATTGCTGATTCTTTAGTCGAACACTTTCCCGAACCTTTACAAGGAAAAAAAGTCCTGTTTCCACGCGTCGAAACTGGCGGGAGAGAAGTTTTAGTCAAAGAGTTTACCATGAAAGGTGCAGACGTTGTCGAAGTTGCCGCGTATGAGTCGCGTTGTCCGCAAAGGATTTCCCCAGATGCGTTAAAAGCTTTACAACAGCAAGCCGTTGATGTGATTACGTTTGCAAGTTCCAAAACTGTTCAAAATTTCTGTCAGTTGTTAGCGAATCATGGCGGTGCTAATTTAGACTCTGTTTGTATTGCATCAATTGGACCTCTCACTTCTAAAGCGTGTCAGCAACAATTTGGGCGAGTCGATATTGAAGCTACCGAATATACTTTAGAAGGGCTTACACAAGCAATCGTGCAGTGGGTACAGCGATGACGACTCACCGTCGTATTATTGGTTTAACAGGTGGAATTGCGACAGGAAAATCGACCGTTGCACATTATTTAGCGACGCACCACCATCTACCAATCTTGGATGCAGATATTTATGCACGAGAAGCGGTTGCAATGGGTTCTCCGGTTTATGATGCGATCGCCCAGCGCTACGGTTCAGATCTATTCCTCAAAGATGGTTCGCTGAATCGCAAGCAGTTAGGAGATATTATTTTTAATAACGCAGAAGAACGAACTTGGTTAGAACAACAAATTCATCCTTATGTCCGCGATCGCTTCGCTGAAGCAATGCAACAACCGTATCAAACAATCGTCTGCGTGATTCCGTTATTATTTGAAGCAGGTCTTACTCATTTAGTTACAGAAATTTGGGTTGTGGTTTGTTCTCCACAACAGCAACTTGCAAGATTGATGCAACGCAATCAACTCACCCGCGAACAAGCACTAGCCCGTATCAATAGTCAAATGTCACTAGCAGAAAAAGCATCCCGCGCTGATATTGTTTTAGATAACTCCTCTACACCAGAAGCATTACTACAACAAGTTGATGCAGCTTTGTTATCAACAATAGATCTTCTACAGGAATCGCAGACGCCCTGCAACTAAAGTCGGGGCTATCGAAACGAAGTACTAGGATAAGAGTTTTATGCGTTGAGTCCACGAAGGTGGACTTCGTTTGTCTAGCGGTGAATTCATTCGCCAAGCTTATCAGCAGTCTCGTTGGGGTAGTTAGGACATTGAAGGTACTGATTTTCACCCCTGACCTCTGCTATAAAATATCTGGATCTTCACCCAATTCGCGTAATCTTGCTGCAAGTCTTTCAGATTTTTGACGTTCAGCTTCGGCGCGTTGGCGTTCAGCTTCTTCCGGTAACAACACGAGTCCCGATGAGTCATAAAACCGCAACCATGTAGCGTTATCATCTTCGACGACTCCAGTCCACGTACCCAACCATAAACCTAATGTGTGACACCACAGTAAGTTTTGCTCATTAGCTGCAATAGGTTGATAGCCCTGGTCAAGATCTAAATGCCATCCTTGTAGTGAGTTAGCGTCAAAAGGATCGAAAACAAAATAGTCGCGTGTTCTAAATACCTGCTCGTATAAGGTTTTCTTTGCTCCTAAGTCAACTTCCTTAGTGCTTGCCGATAGTAATTCAACAATGACATCAGGATAACGTCCGCCTTCTTCCCAGACAACCCAACCAAGACGAGAAGGATCGTTATCAACTCCTAAGACAACAAAAAAATCAGGTCCGCGAAAATCGCGATTTTTCGCTTGGCGGCTACTGTAGTAGATGAACATATTGCCACCTGTAAAGAAGTCCGTGCGTTCAGCCCAGTGGTGTTTTAACGAACGGATCAAGACATTCATAGCAATGCGGTGGCGATTCGTTTCCAAGGGTTCTCCATCGTCGAAAATTAAGTCTGTAGGTGGCATAGGAGGCTGCCAATCTACATCATCCCAAGTCTGGTTTTCGGTTGTCGTTTCTATGGACATCCCGTTAGCCTCCCGATACAAATTAATATTTATACTGCTTCACCACCAACAACGACATCGCGAATCCGCAAACTAGGACCACCACAACCTACAGGTAAGCCATTTTGTCCCCCTTTACCGCAACCGCCAGATTCATCCCAATAGAAATCATCGCCGATCGCTTCAATATCTGCCAAAGTTTGAAACACATTACCCGATAACGTCACATCGCGTACAGGTTCGGCAATTTGCCCGTTGCGAATCATCCAAGCTTCACCCGCACTGAAGGTAAACATTTCACCGTTTGTCATTCCTCCTAGCCAGTTACGCGCATAAACTCCTTCTTTAATTCCAGTAAATAAGTCTGCTACAGGAGTCTTCCCTGGTTCAATCCAAGTATTCGTCATGCGCACAATCGGCGCATAGTGGTAATTGAGACACCGTGCATTACCCGTTGCAGTTTCCTCTAATTTGCCAGCGGTTTCGCGCGAGTGCAAGCGCCCAACTAATACGCCGTCTTTGATTAATTGCGTTGTTGTTGCAGGCGTACCTTCATCATCATAAAAATAACTTCCACGATGTCCCGCAGGTGCCGCACCATCAAAAATTTGCAATTCTTCAGGTCCAAATCTGCGCCCAAGACTCATCGCTTCTAGCAAATCGGGATTTTCGTAAGCCATGTCTGCTTCCGAAAGATGACCAAAGGCTTCGTGAACGAATAAACCGCTGAGAATGGGATCGATAACGACAGTATAAGTGTTACCTTTAACTGATGGTAGCGATAAAGCAGCGATCGCGCGTTGTGCTGCACCAATAACTTGTTCGTCTAGACTTGTCAAATCTTCGTAGGCTTTGCGCGAACCTGTCGTTTCTCTTCCCGTTTGTACAGTATCGCCGTTTCTGGCGGTAGCTGCAAAGCGCATTTCCATATCTACCCAAGCTTGTTCAATGAGAGTCCCCTCGGAACTTGCGAGGATAATTCGTTGCGCGCTATCGCTGTAACGGACTGAAGTTGTGGTGATGCGCGAATCGATACTTTTGAGCATTTCGCTGTAGCGATCGCACAATGCTTTTTTTGTCGCTAAAGAAATGTCTCGCGGATCAGTACCACTCAAAGGAACAAAACAGCTATCTTGTACAGGTTCCACATCAGCTAAGCGCGTTTCTTCATCACCGACGATCCGCGCGGCTGAAACGGCTTCCTCGATTCTTTCCGTAATGGTTTCTAGCTGATTAAAGCTACTTAAACCCCAACCACCTTTGTAGCAAGCCCGCACTTGTCCGCCAATCGAAATTCCTTCGCTGAGGGTTTCTACCTTGTTGCCACGCAGTAAAATATCAGTACCTTCCGATTCTTCAAGGCGAATCATTAGATAATCAACACGGTGAGCATACCGCGCGATCAACTCGGTTAATAAATTTTGAGCATCAGCGAGTGGTGAGGGCATAGTCAGCAGCTTTTGACGAACTGCTTCTATTGTGCAATTAATTTGGGCAGTTAGTGCTATTTGTACATCTTCTCGTGGGTATCATATTGCGCAATATAGTTCTCGTTGTCGAGGGCGTTGTTTTACAAAAGAATAATTTCAGCGATCGCTACAACACAACGAATGGGTGACTTACCACGTACTTAGCCACTTGCTCAACTTAATATGTTTAGATTAATATATTGTTATTACAGTGTTATAACAACAAGTTAAGGAGTTAAAGTGAACGCTTCAGAAGAATTAGATACATTGAGCGTGCGCAAAGTAGGAAATTCTTTAGGTACAACTTTTCCTCAAGAATTGATAAAACACATGAATGTATGTCAGGGTGATAAAATTTTTGCACAGAAGTTACCAAACGGAGAAGTCAAGCTAACACCTTACGATCCGCACAAAGCAAAGGTGATGCAAGCACGACGTGAAATCCACCGCCAATATAGAAATGCTTTTAAGGAATTGGCTGATCGGTGAATATAGAGTGGCTCAGTCTTGATGATGTTATTTTAATGCATGATGACCAAATAAGATTATATGGTGGTAGTGCAGGCGTTAGAGATTGTGGAGGTTTAGAAGCTACTATTAATCGTCCACAAGCATTAAAATATTACCAACCTGAAACTAGTGTTTTTCAACTTGCAGCTTGTTACGCAACTCTCGCTAAAGCTCACTGCTTTGTAGATGGTAACAAAAGAACTGCGGCTGAAGTGGCATTAGTTTTTTTATATCTAAATGGTTATAGATCTAAAATTGAAGAAGTTGATTTAGTTGAAATATTCGTTGAGTTTGTAATAGGTAATATTACTGAAGAAGAATTGGCTTTCATTTTTGAAAAAAATTGTGTTGACTTAACTTAAGTATTGGTTGACAAATAAACGATTTCCTAAGCAAAATTTACTGCTAGCACTACGTTTTTCAGTTAATTACAACTATCTAATGTCTATAAATTTTTATACTTCTCGTGGGTATCATATTGCGCAATATAGTTCTCGTTGTCGAGGGCGCTGTTTTACAAAAGAATAATTAGTGCGATCGCATATACGTTGCTATGAGTAAGTACAATTAATAAATCTTTTAAATAAACGAGCTACTATCGAGTTACGATCGCGCTCATTGATAAGCTTTACAATACTCGCTGACGCTCTTGTATGTATTGAGTGTGAGCGTGAGTGAGTCATGTTATTCAAATTACAGAAGCCAGGATTTAGATTATTGATTGGGGCGGCGATCGCATTTTTTGTGCTGAACCTCGTGTTAGGCTTGCACCGCTACTACAGCTTTTACGCGACGTTTGACCAAGGCATTTTTAATCAAGTATTTTGGAACAATCTTCACGGCAGATTTTTTCAAAGTTCGCTTTCCTCAAGTTTGTCTACGAATGTCGTGCATAGTGGCGAAATTCCCGAAGTGTACTATCACCGTTTAGGACAACACTTCACCCCAGCCTTACTGCTGTGGCTACCGATTTACGCCTTGTTTCCTTCGCCAGCGACTCTTACAGTTTTACAAGTGACGTTTGTGACTGCGGCGGGTTTAGTGTTGTATGCGCTAGCGCGACACTATATTGCACCACCAATCGCAGCAATGATTACTGCTAGCTTCTACGCTGCGAATGCAGTTTTAGGTCCAACGCAATCGAATTTTCATGATATCAGCCAAATTCCTTTATTTGTCTTTGGGCTACTTCTAGCAATGGAAAAACGCTGGTGGTGGCTATTTTGGCTGCTTGCGGTTTTAACTTTAGCGGTGCGGGAAGATAGCGGGATTGTGTTATTCGGAGTTGGTTTTTATTTAATCGCTAGTAGACGCTATCCGCGCGTGGGACTTGCCGTGTGTGCGCTTAGTTTTGGTTATATTCTGGTATTAACCAATGCGATTATGCCTTTATTTTCGCAAGATATTTCCCGCCGCTTCATGTTAGAACGATTTGGACAATACGCAGATGGTCCAGAAGCTTCGACATTAGATATTATTTGGGGAATGATTAGCAACCCCTGGCGGTTGATTGTTGAATTATTTACGCCGTTTTTTGGCACAATTAAATACTTAATCGGTCAATGGTTACCGTTAGCGTTTGTACCTGCTATTGCACCTGCATCGTGGGCGATCGCAGGGTTTCCGTTACTTAAATTATTCTTAGGTCAAGGACAATCAGTGTTAGCGATCAACATTCGCTATGCGATGACGGTTGTACCAGGTTTATTTTATGGCGCAATTCTTTGGTGGTCGAGACATCCTAGAAAGTTTAAACCTGCATTTCGTCGCTTTTGGGTAGCTTGTATTTGTTTATCGTTGTTTTTCTCTTTTACTTCTAGCACTTCAAGTCTCAATCGCAGTTTTTACTTTTTATTACCTGATTCGTTTAACCCTTGGGTTTATGTTTCGCTCCCGCAACAATGGCATCATGTCAGACAAATGCGATCGCTGCTTGCGCAAATTCCGGCTGATGCGAGCGTGTCTGCAACGACGTATATCGTACCGCATCTTTCGAGTCGTCGCGAAATTCTCCGTTGGCCTATGCTACAACTACGTAACGATGCGCGAGAAGTGATTGATATGGAGTATGCGATCGCAGATTTATGGCAATTACAGCAGTATCAAGCCGCGTTTGACGAAGAACGGCAATTATTACAAACTAGCATCGCGGCGATCGATCAACTTACCAGCAACCAGCAATACGGAGTCATTGGTTTTCAAGATGGTGTCATTTTGATGCAACGCGGTGTAGTTTCGCAACCTCAAGCCGTAACAGCATGGTTAACCTTCCGACAACAAATCGTCAAATCATAGTTTTAATGTTGATATCTTTGAATAATGGTAGTAACTTATGGCTAATTGCTACCCATGACCAATTACCAGTCTTCATCAACAATCCTGACACTTACAATTTAAAGTCTGTCTCAGGGAAGAAAAATACTTATATCTATTGACAGATAATTGGATATACCGTCATTAGCTGAACTAAGTTATCAGCCAAATTAATCAGCTTCGCAGGAGATTCATTCATCGCAGAAACGGTTAGAAGGAAGAATATGGCATTGGAAAGTAGATTTCTACCTGACGAAGCGCATTCACTGTCGCAGATGGAGATGTTAAATGCAGATTACTACAAACGTTACTTAGAAGTAGTCTGCAACAACGCTACGCTTGCGATCTTCATCATGGACGATCGCCAACAATGTGTTTATATGAATCCCGCAGCAGA
Source organism: Gloeocapsa sp. PCC 7428 (assembly GCF_000317555.1). Lineage (GTDB taxonomy): Bacteria > Cyanobacteriota > Cyanobacteriia > Cyanobacteriales > Chroococcidiopsidaceae > Chroogloeocystis. Next base: position 5,305,072 of record NC_019745.1, on the reverse strand, counting down.
GAAGCTTACAGGTTTCAGTCTAGATGAGGTTAGAGGACGAGCTTTACATGACATTATTCACCATACTCGCCCCGATGGTAGTCATTATCCGCTCGAAGAGTGTCCTATAGATCGCGCATTTCCACAAAACAATCAAGAGCAAGGCGAAGAAGTTTTTGTCCATAAAAATGGTAGTTTCTATCCCGTTGCGTATACGGCAAGTCCTATTCGCGAAGGGAGTGGCATTGTTGGTACGATTGTTGAAGTTCGAGATATCACCCAAGAGAAATTAGATGAAAAGGCGCGACAAGAATTAGAACAAGCTCGCACAGCGTTTTTTAGCAACATTAGTCATGAATTTCGTACGCCACTGACGCTGATGCTAGGTTCGTTGGAAGAGATCCTTGCTGATTCTGCGGGGTTATCTCAAGACAAGTTCCAACAAGTCGAAATAGCACATCGTAACTCGCTACGCTTGCTCAAGTTAGTCAATACGCTGCTAGATTTTTCGCGGATTGAAGCTGGACGGACGCAAGCGATGTACGAACCTACAGACCTTGCCCAGCTTACCACCGAATTAGCAAGCACGTTCCGCGCTGCGGTAGAACGCGCCGGAATGCGTTTAGTTGTTGATTGTCCGCCGCTGTCTGAACCGGTGTATGTCGATCCGCAAATGTGGGAAAAGATTGTTTTAAACTTGCTTTCTAATGCTTTTAAGTTCACTTTTAACGGGGAAATTGAAGTCTCGCTAAAATGCAAAATGCCAAATTATATTGAGCTAGCTGTGCGAGACACGGGTATTGGTATTCCCCCCGCAGAAATTCCGCATTTGTTTGAACGGTTTCATCGCGTCAAAGAAGCACAAGGACGTAGTTACGAAGGCTCAGGCATTGGATTATCACTCGTACAAGAATTAGTTAAGCTACACGGTGGGACAGTCGCAGTTAACAGTACGCTAGGACAAGGTAGTTGCTTTACTGTATCAATTCCGACTGGAAGCGCTCATCTACCTCAAGACCGCATCGGTGTATCGCAAACATTAACAGCCTTAGGAGTCGCTTCGTATGTAGAAGAGGCGTTACGCTGGCTACCAGAAGAAGCAGAGGAGCCAGTGCGGTGCGGAGCTTCCTCCCTCCGTTGTAGTGACTGGCGTGAGCAGAGGAGTAGAGGTGCAGGAGAGAATCAAGACTTGCTTTGTTCTGGTTCTTCTCCTCGAATTTTACTTGCTGATGACAATGCAGATATGCGCAATTATGTCAAGCGATTGCTGAGTCAGCGATATACAGTGGAAACTGTGCCTGATGGAATCGTTGCGCTTAATGCTATCAAACAAAACCCGCCGGATTTGGTGCTGACTGATGTCATGATGCCCAAAATGGATGGATTGGAGTTATTGCAGGCGTTACGAGCTAATCCGCAAACAAGAGAAATTCCGATTATTCTGCTATCGGCGCAAGCTGGGGAAGAGTCGCGGGTTGAAGGTTTAGCAGCAGGAGCCGATGATTATCTTACGAAACCATTTTCGGCGCGCGAATTATTAGCACGAGTTGAAGCTAACTTGAGTATGGCACAGTTGCGGCGGGAAGCAGCCCAGCGCGAGCATGAGTTACGCGTTGCGGCGGAAACTGCTAGCGAAAATCTAGAAACAGTTTTGGCAAGCATCAACGATGTTTTCATGACGTTTGATCGCGATTGGTACTATACATATGTCAATCGCCGCACTCTAGAAACTTCTGGAATGTGTTGGGAAGATTTCATGGGAAAAACGCTTTGGGATGTCTTTCCAGATTTAGTTGATACACAGTTTCACGCCGAACTGCAACGCGCTGTCACTGAGCAAACTCCTGTCCAGTTTGAATTTTATTATCCAAAATGGCAGCGTTGGTTTGAGAATCGAGTTTATCCTTCTGCAAACGGCGTTTCTATTTTCACTACCGAGATTACAGATCGCAAACAAGCCGAAGCCGCATTACGTGAAAGCGAAGTGCGATTTCGCCAAATGGCAGAGACGATTCATGATGTCTTTTGGCTATGGAACATACAGGAGAATCGACATCTCTATATTAGTCCTGCGTATGAACGCATTTGGGGACGCGATCGCGAAAGTATTTATCAAGATCCTCAGCAATGGATTGAAACGATTCATCCTGAAGATCGACCGCAAGTGAAAAATGCAGCGGCACAATGTTTGCAAAATGGCTATTTTGAGCAAGAATATCGTGTTGTGCGTCCTGATGGTTCGATTTGTTGGGTAAGCGATCGCGGCTTTGTGATTGACGACGACAACGGAGAACCCTATCGAGTTGCGGGAGTTGCACAAGATATTACCGAACGCAAGCAAGTTGAACAAGAACGCGAATACCTGTTAGCACGAGAACAAGCCGCCCGCGAATCAGCCGAAACCGCAAATCGCATTAAAGATGAATTTTTGGCAGTGCTATCGCACGAATTGCGATCGCCGCTTAACCCGATCTTGGGTTGGGTTAAACTGTTACAATCACGTAAATTTGACGAACAAGCCACCGCTAAAGCTTTAGCCACGATTGAGCGCAATGCCAAGTTACAAACGCAACTGATTGAAGACTTGCTTGATGTCTCGCGAATTTTACGCGGCAAAATGGTTCTTAATGTGACTTCTGTGAACTTAGTGAGTGTCATTGACGCGGCGTTAGAAACTGTACGAGTAGCAGCAGCAGCGAAAGATATCCGCATTCAGAAAGAATTTTCCTCAGAGATACTTGTCGCTGGTGATAGTAGTCGCTTGCAACAAATTGTGTGGAATTTATTATCGAATGCGGTTAAGTTTACTCCTACAGGCGGATGCATTGAAGTTCAATTGCAACAGGTTGGCACTCACGCGCAAATTCAAGTTAAGGATACTGGCAAAGGCATTCATCCTGATTTTTTACCGTATGTGTTTGAATACTTCCGCCAAGAGGATGGTACAACAACGCGTAAGTTTGGTGGGTTGGGTTTAGGACTTGCGATCGTTCGTCAAATTACCGAGTTGCACGGCGGTTCTGTCAAAGCAGAAAGCTTAGGAGAAGGACAAGGGGCAACTTTTACCGTGCAATTACCCTTGCTACAAACGGCTCAAGAAGTGAATGAGTCCGATGCGATTCGTTCCTCGTGTATCTTACAATTGCAAGGCGTGCGCGTTCTCGTCGTAGACGATGAAGTTGATATGCAAGAGTTGGTGCTAGCAATCTTAGAACAGTATGGAGCCGAAGTTTGCGTTGCTGCATCCGCCGCTGAGGCATTGCTGCTGCTCAATTCGTTCCAGCCGGATATCTTAATTAGCGATATTGGTATGCCAGATGTTGACGGCTATATGCTGATGCGACAAATTAGACAGCGATCGCGCGTACCCGCAATTGCACTTACCGCCTACGCCGGAGAGTATGACCAACAACAAGCACTCGCCGCTGGATTTCAGAATCATCTTGCCAAGCCTGTCGAACCAGAAAAGTTAGTGCAAGCGATCGCACAATTCATCAAATAAATTGGTATTGGGGAACGCGATAATTGCGAAATCTGACAACTAACTACCAATTACCATTAAGTACGAGAATCTTAACATTTTTCAGAGCTAATACATTACTATACTGTTAAGATACATTAAGATTTCCGTAATTCCACGAATTAAATTTATAGATATATGTCTTTAGATAGTTGTATATATCTTGAAATAATAAACTGGTGGGATTGAGGTAGATGAAAATTCTCGTTTTGACCTGGGAGTTTCCACCTCGAATTGTTGGGGGAATTGCCCGCCATGTAGCGGAGTTGTATCCAGAACTCGTCAAGCTAGGGCATGAAATTCATTTGATGACAGTAGAATTTGGGCAAGCTCCTTTATACGAAGTTGTAGACGGAATTCACGTACATCGCGTACCTGTAGCACCAGCCAACGACTTTTTTCACTGGGTTGTCAATTTTAACGAAAGTATGGGGCGTCACGGCGCAAAGTTGATGCTCGAAGACGGTCCTTTTGATATTATCCACGCGCATGACTGGTTAGTGGGAGATGCAGCGATCGCGCTCAAGCATAACTTCAAAGTTCCCTTAATAGCCACAATTCATGCAACCGAACACGGTCGTCATAACGGTATTCACAACGATATTCAGCAGTATATCGACGGTAAAGAAAAGCTATTAGCTTACAACGCTTGGCGAGTGATTGTGTGTACCGACTATATGCGTCGAGAAGTTGAATGGGCGCTACAAACTCCCTGGAACAAAATCAATGTTATTTATAACGGTATTCGCCCTGAGAAAAAGCGTCGTCAAGATTTTGATGCGATCAACTTTCGCCGCCAGTTTGCCGAAGATGGTGAAAGTATCGTTTACTATGTAGGTCGCATGACTTACGAAAAAGGCGTGTCAGTTTTACTGAATGCGGCTCCCAAAGTATTGTGGGAAATGGGCGGTCGTGTTAAGTTTGTCATGATTGGTGGTGGTAATGTTGACCACTTGAAGCGCCAAGCCTGGGATTTGGGCATCTGGGATAAGTGCTACTTCACAGGTTTTATGAGTGATGAACCACTCGATAAATTTCAGACGATCGCAGACTGTGCCGTATTTCCCAGCCTCTATGAGCCTTTTGGCATTGTGGCGCTCGAAAGCTTTGCAGCGCGTGTTCCGGTTGTCGTTTCTAATACAGGTGGTTTACCCGAAGTCGTTCAGCACACCAAAACAGGGATTGTCACTTGGACGAATAATGCAGATTCACTTGCTTGGGGAATTTTAGAGGTTCTAAAAAACCCTGGTTACAAACAGTGGCTGATTGATAATGCTTACGAAGACTTAGAGCGGCGATTTAACTGGTATAAATTATCACAGCAAACTCAGAATGTTTATGCTCAGGTTTTGCAAGAGCGATCGCACGTTGTTTGGGTGTGAACAAGGGTGACATCAATATGACTTACAGCCCCCTCAATCCCCCACTCGTGAGGACTTGGAATAGTTTGGTTCTTGCTGAGCGATGAATTTTCGTTCCTGCTTTGACGGTTGCGGTTTTAGCCGCCGTGTCGCATCAACGCCCTGCAACTTCTCTGTAGAAACAAGGATATCATCGGTTTTGAAGATGGATGAGCAAGAGTGACTCGAACCAACGGTACGAATATGACGATTTTCTGCGATCGCCTGTTGTACCAACGCGATAACTTGCTCCTCATTTTCTGGTTCTTCAATGCGTGCTGGAGTAAATCGAATATTTCCAGACCAGCTTAACCATTCGTATTGCATTGCTTTATCCCCTACTGAATTGCTCTGTTCCTCGATTTCAAACTGCCGAAAGATAAACTTTATGACAGCAGGAACAGCATGAATCGACACACTAATCTCACCAAAGTGCGCGATCGTCTTTCCTAGGAAAAGATGCTTTTATGTTGTCAATCGATATGGAAGTTATCTTCTAACTTTCGTTAGACTTTCTTCTTTACAAGCTGGTCGTGCGTTATCAAAACTGGTAGGAAACTCCAATCGAAACCACTGGATATACGCCAAGCCAGCTTACGTTATCTTCTATTTGCTGTTCTTCTTGTGCGATCGCCTCTTCTAACAAGTTATTCAATACTGGAATTTCTGTGACAATATCTACACCAGGACCTGTGGCTTGCAAATCAGCTTGCGGCGAACCTGCGAATAAAACGCCTAAATCGATATTAAAGCTAAAAGCGCTACCCTGTCTCACCGGATTACCGTAGCCAATGCCGATATAAGGCGCTATGGTATTAGGAAATGTTAGCGAACCTTCGAGTTGACCAGCATCTGCTAGCGGAAATTCAAAACCCCCAACTTCTAGTATCTCAGTCGAGCGCGCGATCGCATCCACTCGATTATTTTGATATACTAAGCCGCCAGTAATCCGAAAACCACTGCTACTTGAAGGAAACCAATCAAGCATTCCAGTCGCGTTTAATAGTTGCACATCACCGTCGTACTCAATATCATTTTGTATAAATTCACCACTAAATCCTAAGTAATTGAATCCTATTCTGCCATTAAAATTAGGCGAAATCGCCCCAATTCCTTCAACACCAACGCCTAAATTACTCGCTTTAGCCGCAAGAGCAAAACCGCTGCGTGTAGGATTTTCTGGTGCAAGCGCTAATCTTTCTAATAGGCGTGTTTCCAAGCTTTCCCTTTCTGATTGCGGTAGCTGTTGTTGACTTTGGTGTTCGACCGTTGATTGATAATTAACACAACGTGAATTCAGTGGAAAGGTACGACAGAGTGTTTCTAAATCAACTTCACTTACTAATAGCTGCTTTTCCAAACTACTTTCTGCTAATAAATCTGCTGCATTCTGAGAAAATTCTATTTGTTGAGAGTTGCTGTTAAGTGTATCCTGCTTATGTTCATTTACATCGTTGTAATTAAAATTTGCTAATTTGTTTGTGTCTAGTGTCGTCGATACGTTTTTATGAATAATCTGATTTGTAAAATTTGCTGTCCCTGTCTCGAATTTATAAGTTTGAAAGTTTTGTAATCTCCAGTTGTTGGGAAAACTTTTATTTTGTATTAGTTGTAAGCGATCGCCTGCTTCGATGTCTGCTATTTTTTCTGTATTTATACTGTTTTCAGCTAGTATTTTTTGCGGTAGGGCAGCAACAAAAAAGAATGCTAAGCCGCTAGCTATAAAGAGTTTGAGTTTTGCTATATTGCAATTATCTACCATTTTGTAATTCATTATACTAAATACCTTCAACTGATATTATGTTTTAGCTCATCTATCATGGTGAATACTACTGAGAAATTACTGAAAATAGCAATTGCTAAATCAGTAAGTATTTCACCCTAAATAAAAATTAGAGCTATTATTCTTTAAACGTATTGTTTATATAGCGTTTCTATTCGAGTATTATTCTTTACTCTTGCTATTAGCCAACTGAGTAATATGTTTATAGACCATACAAGCGATCAAGTCTACTCAGACGATCAACCTGGAATTAATGTATTAGAAATACTTACCCATTTTGCATTATTTAATGCCTGACGCATTAAGATTTCATCTGTAAATTTGTCTTGCAGCAGCCGCCCTTCATAAACAAGTGTTACTTTATCTTGATGAAACACCCAAGGAGAGACTTTTATGATGTCATTGCCTACAGGAGTTAAAGTTAGTGTAATTTCACCTAACGCTGTAGGAATGTGATGAAATTGCCTTGATTCATCTAGCCCCATACACAACGCTAACGAAAGTGTATCCCAGGCAGCTACTAGAGAACGATTATGTTGAATAATTTCTGGAGTAGCATACGCTGCATAATACGAATCATTCTCTAAATTAGCGATTAACTGTTCTTGAAAAGTATATTCTTGGTCTAAGTAGGCTTTGACTAACCGAGAAGATTCAGGAGACTCTTGCCAACGACGGAAGCGCTCAAATAATCCTGTACCATGAAGTGAGACGAGGAGTGTTGCATATCTTCCAAACGGTAACGCTAGGTGTTTTGCACCTGACCAAATGTTTGTATGTGTTGCTGTTGGTAATTCCATAAAGTTGTATGGGTAGCCTGTTTTAGCATTTAACGTGGGTGCAGTTTCCCACACTACCCAGCCGATATCATGCTGTTCAGCACCAAGACAAACTTCTTCTCTAGGCGCAAATAAGCCGAATTGTTCATTTCCCCATACTCTTGCTATGCAACCCGCGACCCAAGAATGTGTAGGTTGAGTGATGACAACAAGTCCGGCTGATTCCTGGCGATGTAGCATGATACGCTCCAAGGAGTTAATAATAAACTTATTGTCTAACTAAATAATTAGAATATTTGTAATTTTCTATTTTAATTTAACTTAGTATTGCTATTAACTTTATCAACTGAGAGACTCATAAACTGATAGCATCCCTCAAAGGAAAGATAATATTATTTTTATGGATGCGTTCAACAATTTAACCGATGATTTCTTACTGTTAAAACTTCAGACTCATACTTTGATGAGTACAAAAAATACAGCAAAATACTCCCAATTCTTTGCAGATATATTACAATTTGTAAAGCAAAGGGATTAACCTTGAAGCGATCGCCATCCACGCCTACTTAGAGCAACTCCTATGTCGAGTCAAGATACCATTTGGGAACGTTTTCTCGCACCTGTTGTGCGTTTCTTTATCAATGAAAAAGAACTACAGCAACTTTACGAGAGTATTGATTGGCAGCAAGAAGCGACAAGATTCCAGCAGGCGGATGTAGAAACACCTTTATACTACAGCAGTCAAAACTTTCACGGTATTAAGCAAGGGTATCTCAATCCTGGTGCGGCAGTATCGTACGATCCAATTACACAGTACGTGTTATTACCTAATGAAACACTCGTACGGCAAGAATTAATTGAGACAATTCAAAGTCAGCCCCGTCGAATTCTTGATTTAGGCTGCGGTACAGGATCAACAACATTAATGCTCAAACAGGCGTTTCCTGCGGCTGAGGTGATTGGTTTAGATTTGTCGCCGTATATGCTAGTGATGGCGGAACGTAAGGCACAAGCTGCTCATCTAGATATCCAATGGCGTCATGGTAATGCAGAGCATACAGGTTTTCCTGATGCTAGTTTTGATGTGGTGACGGCTTCTTTATTATTTCACGAAACACCGCCCGCAGTTGCTCAATCTATTTTGCAAGAAAGTTTTCGTTTACTGAGCGTTGGTGGTGAAGTATTAATTTTAGACGGCAATCAAAAAACGCTACGCCAACTTGACTGGCTAAATAACGTATTTGAAGAACCGTACATCCGTGACTTTGCAGCAGAAAGTGTTGATGCAAGTATGGTTGCAGCAGGGTTCGCGGCTGTGCAGACAACAGATTTATGGTTGATTCATCAAGTCACTCGTGGGGTGAAGCCGTTAATACACAATTCAGGAGTTGGCGAGTCTACCGAGGAAGTCATTCCACTTGAAGGTTGGATACCTTCTCCGGCTTAATTGAGGCAGTAACGTATGACATTAAAAGCAGTTTTGTTTGATTTCAATGGCGTAATAATTAACGATGAACCAATTCACCAGCAACTAATTGACCAAGTTTTAATTGCCGAAAATCTGCGTCCCAAGTCAGGAGAGTTCCGCCAAGTTTGTTTGGGACGCAGCGATCGCGCGTGTATCCGCGAATTGTTGCAGCGTCGCGGTCGAGTTGTGAGTGAAGACTATTTGACGCAAATTATTAAACGCAAAGCCGAAGCATATCAACAAGAATTAGCAAAACTTGAGAAGTTACCGACTTACCCAGGTTTAGAGGATTTAATTTTTCAAGTGCGATCGCGCAATCTTAAATTAGCAGTGGTGAGTGGTGCATTACGTTCGGAAGTCGAACTCGTGTTACAGCGCCTTGGTTTAGCTGAATACTTTTGTGCGATCGTCGCTGGTGATGATATCACCACGAGTAAACCTGAACCTGATGGTTATCTTCTCGCCGTAGAAAGACTGAACGAGATCGAACCTAGCTTAAACTTACAACCAGCAGAATGCCTTGCGATTGAAGATACTCCAGCCGGAATTACCGCAGCCAAACGCGCCAAAATTCCTGTAGTTGGAGTTGCAAATACTTATCCATTTCATATGCTACAACGCCAAGCTAACTGGGCAGTAGATTACTTGTCTGATTTAGACTTAGAGTACGTACAACAAGTTTATACGCATCGAAATCAATATGTAGCTTAGATGGTGATAGACGAAAATATTCAGAAATTTATGAATTAGAGGTTGTCGATAGCGATCGCACCAAACACTTATTACTAAATATATAAATTTTTAACTGAATTAAGAGCTAATGATTACTACTACCTAAGTCTCGTCTTGGTGGATATGTATAGATAATTCTTGGTGGTTGTGGTAGCATCCAATCCTGATGCAATTGCCAAGATGGTAGTTGTTGAACAGGTTTAAATAAATTTGCTGGTAGTACTGGCGTGCGGAGATCGGGCTTTATTTCAGGCAAAATAATATTTGGCTCAGAAGGGTTTAATATTGTTTCTGCTAAGCTATTTTCGTGAATTTGATGCGTTTGTGCCTCTATCCTTGCAGGAATAAAAAGTAATATTGTAATCATAAATAAACAAGTAACCAATTGAGATTCACTTAGCATCATCTTTCTCTCTGATTAGTTTTTAAAGATTCATTTTAGTTACTATTACTTTCAGTTTATTGGGTAATTATTACATTGAATTTAGACGTTTGTACTAGCAATTGTCTAGAATATTCAGCGATGAGCGCTAAGCGATCGCCAGCAGAAGCAGGCTTTGGGATAAACCGCGCCAGTCTACTATACCAGGAATCAAGCGATTGAGACGCTAGCGCAATTGCCAAATAAAAATTAACTGACCATCTACTAAGATATATCAGTGTTGGTGGAAGCATGAAATAATGCTTATGAATTCGACTAAATGATAATCTTACCTCGACAGTTATAGTACTATTTCACTCAAAGAGAGTTACAAATAACTTCTCCTACATTCATGAGGCTTTCTATTTGAATCAACCTCAAAGTGAAACGGTATTACGTGGGTGCAGTGCTTAATAAAACTACATTATCAGATTGGCTTTTCCCAATTTTAAGCATTAAGGAGATATTATGGCGCGTACACCGCAGTTTCGCCAATTCATCCGAATTCTACAGCAGGCGCAACGGGAGAACCTCAAAGCTGAAGGCAAATCTCCACCATTAACAAAACAGCGAGTTTCATGGACGCGAAGACGATTGCTCAAATTAGTAGCGCTGGCTTCAGGAAGCGCACTTGCAACCAACGCGTTACCTCATTCAGAGAAAGCTTGGAGCCGCGATCGCCAAAACCCTAAAATTGCGATTATTGGAGGTGGAATTGCTGGATTAAATGCTGCATACCAGTTAAAAAAGGCTGGTTTAACAGCTTCTGTTTATGAAGCTAGACAGCGCTTAGGAGGACGCGTACTGTCAGTTACGGGTGTTGTGGGTGAAGGTCTAGTGATTGATCTAGGTGCTCACTTTATCAATACAGATCATGTAGATATATTAGAGTTAGTCAAAGAATTTGGTCTAAGTCTCTTCAATCGCACTGAAGATGCACAGCGATTCCCCTTTCCCGAAACAGGTTATTATTTTAATGGTAGGCTGCGTTCTGAAGCCGAAGTTGCAACTAAATTGCGTCCACTCGCGCGGCAAATTTCTCGCGATGCTGACTTGCTAGATGAAGACTACGAGCAGTTTGCACCAAAATTCGATCGCATATCCGTTGCTAAGTATCTAGACAAACACGCTGATAAGATTTCAGAGCAGTTTATTCGAGTACTGGTTGAAAATACAATTCGCACCGAGTACGGTGTCGAACCTGACAAGTCTTCAGCACTGCAACTACTATTCAACCTTCCTACAGTCGATGGAAACAAAGTAGAAATATTGGGGAATTCTGATGAAACTTTTGTTGTTGAGGGTGGTAGCGGTAGGATAATCGACAGTTTAGCGCAGGCGCTATCAGGACAAATTTTCTCTGGTATGCGTTTGATGCAGATTGAGTCACGGGGGAGGGGCTTTCACTTGACCTTTTCTGGTAATTATGAAGTTGATGCAGATTATGTCATTATTGCGATTCCTTTTACTGTTCTGCGTGACGTTAAAATTCGAGTAGACTTGCCAAAGCAGTTGCGGCGTTTTATTAACGAAGTCGATCTTGGTGCGAATGAAAAGCTATACGCTGGATTCAACAAGAAAGTGTGGCGTCGAGAAAAAGGGTTTATTAAGGAAGCCTGGACAGATCTCGGATTCTCCGCTGCGTGGGATGAAACGCAGCGACAAGTAGACAGAAAAAATGGAGCGCTGACTTTCTACTTTGGTGGTAACGAAGTTACGACGCTACAATCTGGTAGTACTAAGTCACAAGGCAAGAAGTTTGCAAACCAATTTGAGAATATTATCCCAAGTGTCAAGAGAGTTGCAAATGAAAGATTTTTGCGTACTCAATGGACTCAAGACCCTTTTACTAAAGGCTCTTACACTAGTTTTAAGCCAGGACAACTAACAGACTTTGCAGATTTTTTCTATATCGAATCGGACAACCCAGAAGAGCGCCAAGATGTCAACGTCGGGAATTTGGTTTTTGCTGGTGAGCATTTAAGCGACGAGTTCTATGGATATATGAATGGCGCGGCTCAGACAGGTCGCCTTGCGGCTGAAGTTGTGCTGGGAATGTGTCTCAGAGCAAAAAAAGCAAGGTTTATGTGAGAGTCACTATTTTCTTTTTGTTTTCACAGTGTATTTTTTCTGCATAGTGTAATCACGATCCTGACGGTGCATGACCTAGATATACTACATATGTGCGCATAGCGATGAAAACAGCGGTGTTATGAGATGCTAAAATAGTGAAGCATTAGGGGAATTAGCTCAGCTGGTAGAGCGCTGCGATCGCACCGCAGAGGTCAGGGATTCGAGTTCCCTATTCTCCATACTTTCCTTGTATTAAGTTTCCTCTAGGCGATCGCAGCTTGCCATCATCGCCGAATCTATACCAATGTCACTATTACGCATAATTACATCTTAAAAGTTCGCTTTGCTCAAGTTAGCTCCTGTAAAGTCAACTTCGTTAAGCATAGCGCCCGTAAAATTAGCCTTACTTAAGTTCGCGCCCGTAAAATTAGCTTGGCTTAGGTCAGCGCCCGTAAAATTAGCTTTACTGAGATTCGTCCACCGGAAGTCAGCCTTGAAAAGATTTGCTCCACTGAGGTTGGCACCGAAAAGATAAGCACCAGTGAGATGCGCTTCACTGAGATTTACTTGCACAAGCTCAGCCATATACAAATGAGCGCCAATTAGCTCAGCTTCGTGAAGGTTGGCATGACTCAAGTTTGCATGATTCAAATTAGCTGCCATCAAGTTAGCATAACTGAAATTCGCTCGTCTTAAGTCCGCTGCACTGAGGTCTGCCTCTCTTAGGTTAGCTTTGCGTAGCTCAGTTGCAATTAAGTTAGCGTGACTCAAGTCAACTCGTCTTACGTCTGCGCCTTTGAGGTCGGCTCCAATCAGATTAGCGTAACTTAAATCTGCTCCTGCAAGTTGCGCTTCCCTTAACTGAGCATCGACAAGTTCGACTTGTTGAAGATTAGCGTCAATGAGTTCAGATTTGTTTAAATTAGCTGCACTTAAATTAGCTTGAGTAAGGTTAGCTGCAATGAGTTTCGTTTTGCTGAGGTCTGCCCTGCGGAGGTTAACTGCAACTAAATGAGCACCTCTAAAGTTGGCTTCACTCAAATCAGCTTCGCTCAGATCTGGTTTAATTTGGATGTTTTTCTTCCTCCACTCAAGCCACTTTACTGCACCCTGCTGTAGTAATGCAAGATGCTCCATATTCGCCATCCAAAATCTCCTTCAATCAAGCAGCACCAATTTTCAACTTTAACTTATGACTACACTATTCCCTACGCCCCATTGCAGGGTTTTCACGTCCCACAACGTTTTCAATTGCTGCTAATGCAGCACTCGAACCTGCTAAAATGTCTCGTTCTTCTCCACCTAAATAGAGGCGTCCAAAGCTGCCAACTGCCTGAATTTCTAAAATGTTAATTAAAGCTGCTTTCTCGGCTTCATTCGCGGCTAAAGCAGCATAAGCCGCTGGCTGAACTTCCATCACATAAAGCGTTTGTCCTGCTAAAATCATTTGTCCTCTACGCGTGCGATTGATTAATTGTGTATGATGCGCGTCAATATTGCGGATAATTTGGCTGGAAATAACGTATGGTTTGAGACGTTCGCGCTCGCGGACACCTAATGTCTCTAAAATTGCCTTACCCGCAGTCCGCGTATCGCCTTGGTTACTTGAATGAACTTCCAGAAGTCCGTAGAGGCGTTCGACAACTTGCACTCCTGGGCGTACAGAAGTTGATTTTAGGGCAATGTCCATAATTCGGTTAATTTCTATACCTGGTGAGATTTCAATCCACAGTGAAGCATCGCCTGGCAAAGGTAAGAAACCTAACGCTACTGTCCCCATATAAGCTGCGTGCTGAGGCTGCAACCTGTCTAGAAATACATAACTGCGTAATTCTATACCCAAGGTTTAAATCTCCGTCATCTTAGAATTTTGCAAGTGCAACATCTGAGTTTACACTTTGTGCTTCTGAAATCTGAAGTGCATTTGCTCACGCCTAACGCTAGCTTGATACAGTTAGATACTTACACGATATGCGTCATTGATACAAAAAAAGGCTCAAGCAATTTGCCTAAGCCTCTTACATCATATTAGTTCGTGAGGGCGATCGCACTTACGCTAACGCACTAGTCTCGCGTGTTTAGTAGCGAGCCGAGTAATTACCATTTCGACGATTACCACCACCACTAAATGAAGTGCGATTTTCTCTGGGTTTCGCCTTGTTGACTCGCAAGGTTCGTCCCATCCATTCTGCGCCGTCAAGCGCATCAATCGCTAAGTCTTCCTCTGCCTCTGTATCCATTTCTACGAAGCCGAAGCCACGTACCCGACCAGTTTCACGGTCAGTGGGTAATTGAACGCGTTTTACAGAACCATATTCTGCAAAAACTGCGCTGAGGTCTTCTTGTGTAACCTCGTAGGATAAGTTACCTACATAAACTGACATACATTGTCTCCTAAATCAGAAAGTTGTAGAGTTCTAGATTTCGGAGAGAAGCCTGTCAAAACTAAAAGGAAAAAGCCCATCAATTCTAAAAACAAACGCTGCAACCGAACTGCACTCTTATACTTTTCTATATTAGCATATGACTTTTATTTTTTTACTGCACGTATCGCAAAAATGCATTATTAAAAAATACTTAAACACGACACTATTTTTATATAGTTATTGAGTGTTTTAACACTGGGCGATCGCGCTGCAAAAATAATGACACTTTTAGCGAATGGCTGGATAGCAAAACGGTATCGCTTCTTGTAGCGAGCAAGCCGAGTCGCTCACACCACTAATCGTGCGTGTTGGATGAGAAAGACCACTGATATAGGGATCGCCAATGCCGTGAACTGGATAATCGGCGCTGATAGCACTAAGTTTAGGACTAATACTCGTGCGTGTCACTTCAATGTCACAATAGCAACCGCGCCGCGATCGCCAAAAATATCATTTTCTACGAGTTCGCTTCCACCAAACCAAGCTGAATTTGTGTAAGTTCCTCATTGATTAACTGCTGCGAGTGGCGAATGGTATGTGTCAAATCGCATTCAGAGCTAAGCATAAAGCGACTATGAGGACTAGGAACTTTTATATCAACTTTGACAAGACTGCTAGCCACAGCACGCACTGACAGTGCATTATCGACAACAATCACGATTCAACTTCTAGCAGAAAAGATTGAAATAAACACCAAGCCAAATCTTTTTGTGAAATTTCACTAACAGGAAGCGGCCAAACAATATTAAATGTTGGGTCATCATAGCGCAGACCGCGCTCATAGTGTGAAGAATAAAACCCACTCACCTGATACACTACCCCAGTATTATCAACAAGCGTTTGATAGCCGTGCGCGCACATTGCTGGTATGTACAAAGCCCGATGATTTTCAGCGGTTAGTTCTACACCAATGTGTTTAAGAAAAGTTGGAGAATCAGGACGCATATCGATGATAATGTTGTAAATTGCGCCTTGAGTACAGCGAACTAACTGTGCTACGCGGACTGGGGCAACTTGATAGTGCATTCCTCGCAGCGTTCCTTTTTTATAGTTGAAAGCTAAATTACATTGTGCAACAACTGGTTTAAGACCATGCGCTGCAAATTCGCGCGCACAGAAGGTTTGAGCAAAAAAACCTCGATTGTCTTGCTGCTGCTCTAAGTCAATAATAAATGTATTTTTGAGTTTCGTTTTTGTAAATTTCATCACTGTCTCCAGAAGAAATCTCGCTCGATTTGCTGAGTGTGAATGAGATATTGCAGCTGTTTTAAGCGCGTGTATCCTCAAAACACAAAGTTTCTACGGATAGTTTGAGTAAATATAAATAGTTTCTGCGCGCTATGTAGCACACTCAATTCACATTAAAATTCGCGTAGGAACTCATGAATTTTCCCAAAGCAACGCGATAACTTCGTTATTTGCCCCATTACTCCCAAAATTCAACCAATATTCAGAGAGAATCTTGGCAATCGTCTTTACTTCGATAAGTATTAGTGGTGTCTCCAACTTTAAAGATTTGATTGTGAATCACGCGGTTGTTCGACTGTACAAGCGATCGCCTGATAAATATTGAGTACATGAACTAACTAACGCCAGGGGGTACTATCCTCACCACCTTGATTTTTTCTATGCCAACCAAGCTATGTTGTTTAAAATGATACCAAAACATGCTTGAGGAGAAGCGCCACGACTATCACAATTTGAAAGATGCTCAGCTACCCTCACAACAAAGCTTTCTAACTTCTTAGTTAGCCATAAGTTTCAGCGTGGATAACACTGCTCTTCTTGCTTGATAAATATAACATCAAAACCTTTTCTTTTTTCATATCTATAATCCATTCATTGATCTATTGCTGATGTCGGGTTTTGAAAAGGAAAAATAATTAAATGCCATACATTATTTATTCTCCTTTGATGTATTTTCCCAGAAGTATAGATTACGTTTTGATTCTTTAGGTATTTGAGAAGTGAATCTCAATAAACTCATAATAAATACAGAAAGCAGGAATGAGCTAATAAAAGCAGTAATAAACCCAACTATAAATCCTGTTAAAAACATGAGAGGTAGCCTGCAAGATTCAAAAGAAAGCTATTTTTGGATGTTTAAATTATAAAATTGTAATCTCTTATGACTATTTTTTCCGAGGAAAACTACTTTTTTAAAAATGCTATAAATGTTTTTTATCTCGTAATATATCCATGATTTATCAGAAGTCAGTATGTTTATAAACAGATAACTTCTGCGTTAGTAGTACTCTTAAAGATTGCATTTCAACAAAAGTTATTGTTTGTATACTATTTAAAAGATAAAAAGTTGTCGATACAGATAAGTTTAGGATCTATTCAGTCCACATAATGTTTTATAACAAAAGCAGAGTAAAACGACCTTTACTAGGTCGAAACGTTTAATAATTGCGTCACATCTCCAACTAGAAGAGATAGAACGTTGCTGTCGTCAAGCCATGAATGTTATTGAAAGTCGTCAATATCAAGTAATTTTGCTACTAGCAAAGCGAAGCTGTTGCTGCTGTAATAGGGTATACCTGTAACCGTTTATCGCTTTACTTATTTGTTTTACTTGCAAATGGAGTGGAAAGTTGATTATTAATTATTAACCGGACTTTGTATGTACTTAACGCTGCGATCCAGTTTTTCTATAGAATTATTACGGTATTGCTAAAATTGACTCTTAATGATATCTGCATAAACAATTAGCTTTCATTCAGAATGAGACAACAGACTTTGTTCTAGAAAGTTGTCAAGCTTCTCTCCTTCTGTCTTATTACCAAGCTACTTTTTATACATACTTTTACAGAAGATATAAATATTATTATTAAGAGTCTGTGTTGATTATATTAGCAGGTAACGCGCCGAATTGAATCAGGAGTATAGCAAACGACTGCACAACATCTTTTATCAGCTTACCTTGTACTATTAACTAGATGGTTTGATAGCGCGTTAGTTTGCCAGGATTGTGCGCTTGATGATAGCGTCTTTCTTATTCTGCCAAGCTTAGGTAGCCTTTGATGATTAAACGTTTTGGCATGAAACTTAGTAATTGCGTTTTTTACATAAAACAGAGCGCGCTAGGGTAATACTTCAATTCCCAGTACTACTTCAAACATCATTGTGCTATTAAGCGTGAAAACTTGTCGATATGGATTTATGCAGGAATAGAGTATTAGCTGCGATCGCCTTGTAATAAAAGAGAGGTAGAGGGCTTTTATATTGAAAACAAGATTCTTCCCTCTGCCAAAAAGGAATACAAGTCCCTAGTACTCACAAGCAAAAAATAAATCTGCCTTCTACCTCCGTAATTCTGCCTCCATAACTCGCAAAATGTATCGCGTACTGCATCTTTGTTTCTGTATTAAACTTAAATTCAGCAACACTGGCTAAAAAGTACGGTTAGCTTCAAAACTATGGCAGGTAAACTAACTACGCACGTTCTAGATACAGCGCACGGTTGTCCGGCTATTAATATGGTCGTTGAGCTATGGCTGATAGATGCTCAATCTGGACAAAAAACACTACTGAAAACTATCACGACAAACAATGACGGTCGCACTGATGCACCTTTGCTATTTGATGAAGAACTCAAAGTTGGTGTGTATGAATTAGTTTTCGTCGTGCATGATTATTTTGCACAAAAGTTAGATAATTTGCCTAATCCGCCTTTTCTTAATCGTATCCCGCTGCAATTTGGTATTGCTGACACTACAGCACATTATCACGTTCCTTTATTAGTGTCTCCTTGGTCATACAGTACCTATCGCGGTAGCTAATATTACGAAGTAAGTATCTATTACTGGTCAAAATAAAAATATTAATTATCAATCGGTTGGCTTATACCTTCAGTTAGCGCTTTTAACAGGCACTTGTGCGATACAGTTTTACAAAAGAGTAGTGATTTTTGTTATTTTAAATACAAAAAACTAGATAAACATAGTTATACCTTATGTTTTGTACTGTCATCGCAGTATACAGAATACATTGATGTCTTAGCGTCTTAGGTAGTAATTATTATTTAGCTACTAAAAATTCTATATCTTAGACAAAAATGTCAATAGTATCTTCCATGCTCGCGTTTACAGCTTTAAAAACTCATAAATTTACAACGCTCGAAAATGTTAATTATTAGCTTAAGTTCACAAATCCAATTTAAGTTGGAATCATGTTTATCACAGTATAAATATTTACTATCACTGTTAGCGCACTAGAGTAAATTTTTACTCTTGATTTTGTTTTAATACAATCTTAATTTAAAATGACAAAAGTTAAAGTCACATCTGAAGAACGTGTTGATGTTAAGCCAGCGAGTGGGTTAATTTATGGTCTAAACGATAGACCACCATTTGTAGAAGCTGCGCTAGCAGCGGCACAGCACGTACTAGCGATATTTGTCGGTATCATTACTCCACCACTTTTGATTAGTAATGCGTTGCAGTTATCGCCAGTAGATACAGCATACATTGTGAGTATGTCACTGTTTATCTCAGGCGTTGCAACGTTTATTCAAGCAAAAAAGATTGGACCAATTGGCTCAGGTTTATTGAGTATTCAGGGGACAAGCTTTTCGTTTTTAGGTCCGATCATCGCCGCAGGAACCGCAGTCATTGAAGCTGGGGGTACGCCTGAAAGTGCGTTAAGTCTCATCTTTGGTTTATGCTTCTTTGGTTCATTTATCGAAATCTTCTTGAGTCGCTTTCTGCATTTGGTAAGGAAGATTATTACCCCGCTGGTTACAGGTACAATCGTCAGCATCATTGGCTTGACGCTGATTAAAACAGCCATCATTAGTATCGGTGGAGGAGTTGTTGCGCAGCGAAATAATACTTTCGGTAGTCCTCAAAGTTTAGGAGTTGCAGCGTTAGTCCTCATCACAATTATTGTCCTCAATATCAGCAAAAATCCAATCTTGCGGATGAGTTCTGTTGTGATAGGACTAATTATCGGCTACGTTGTGGCTAGTTTTTTGGGAATGGTCAACTTTAGTGGTTTGCAAGGACTACCTGTGATTGCAGCGCCTATTCCATTTCGGTACGGACTGAGTTTCAACTTTGCCGCATTTATTCCGTTTATTCTGCTGTATCTGATCACAACGATTGAATCGATCGGTGATTTGACAGCAACATCGGCGGTATCGGGTGAACCAATTAAAGGCAGCGTCTATATTCGGAGAATCAAAGGTGGAGTGCTAGGAGATGGCGTTAATTCCTTAATTGCTGCTGTCTTTAATACATTTCCAAATACGACATTTAGTCAAAATAACGGCGTAATTCAAATCACTGGGGTTGGTAGCCGTTATATCGGTTATTTTATTGCCGTTATTCTTGCCCTATTAGGTTTATTTCCAATCGTTGGTGGCATTTTTCGCAGCCTACCGCAGCCTGTTCTCGGTGGCGCTACACTCATTATGTTTGGCTCGATTGTTGTCGCTGGTATTAATATTCTTTCGTCGGTTCAACTCGATCGCCGTGCGTTAATCGTTGTCGGAACATCGCTGGCAATTGGGTTAGGTGTGACGTATGTTCCTGAAATCCTTGATGCAACGCCAACACTCGTGAAAAGTATTTTTTCTTCAGGAATCTCAGCCGGTGGACTAACAGCAATTGTTTTAAACTGGATACTTCCCCAAGAACTGAGCGAAAGTAGCCTAGAAGAAGACGAAATGAGTTCTGAGGACTTAGCTTCCGAAGCATAGGACAAAATTGCAAAAGAAACTACGAGAACCCCTTATCAGCGGAGGCAAACACAATGTATAACCTCAAGGTTGTGGTCATCGGTGCAGGAATCGGCGGTTTAACCACAGGAATCTCGCTACGTCAAGCCGGATTCGAGGTAGAAATTTACGATCGCGTCAAAGAATTACGCCCAGCAGGTGCAGGAATATCGCTGTGGTCAAACGGCGTAAAAGTCCTCAATCGCCTTGGTTTAGGTGAGAAAATGGCGCAAATCGGCGGACAAATGGATCGAATGCAGTATCTGACTAAAACTGGTGAATTACTCAATGATATCGATTTGCAGCCCTTGGTTGAAGAAGTCGGGCAACGTCCTTATCCTGTGGCGCGCACAGATTTGCAACAAATGCTACTCGATGCTTATCCAGGTGAGGTGAACCTCAATCATAAATGTATTGGGGTAGAAGAGGATGCACAAGGAGTCACCGCCATTTTTGAAAATGGACACTGTGCTACAGGTGATTTACTCGTTGCTGCTGATGGAATTCATTCAATTTTGCGGCGCTATGTGTTAAATGAAGAAGTGCAACCAAAATACGGCACTTATGTTAACTGGAACGGCTTAGTACCTGCGAGTGAAGATTTAGCACCAAAGAATAGTTGGGCGATTTATGTAGGAGATCACAAGCGCGTGTCGATGATGCCAGTAGCACGCGATCGCTTCTATTTCTTTTTTGACGTACCCCTACCCAAAGGAACACCTGCCAACCCAGATTACCGTGCAGATCTCGCGGAACATTTTCAAGGGTGGGCGCAACCAGTCCAATTGCTGATTGAGCGTTTAGAGCCGTCTCAAACCAACCGCGTTGAAATTCACGACGTAGGACCTATAAATAAAATGGTACGCGGTAGAGTGGCTTTATTAGGAGATTCTGCCCACGCAACCTGTCCCGATTTGGGGCAAGGTGGTTGTCAAGCAATGGAAGATGGACTTGTTTTAACACAATATCTACTCACAACTAATTTGGGCGTAGAATACGCCTTGCAGCGTTACGAAGCCGAACGCAAAGAGCGAACAGGTGCTGTTGTTCAAAAGGCACGCCGACGAGCAGAAATGATTCACGGTGTCGATCCAGACATTACGCAGAAGTGGTATCAACAACTCGCCCAAGAAGATCCCACCGATGTCACAAGTGCGATTTCTAAAGTTATTTTGGCAGGACCATTACATTAGTGTCTTGCCTGAGTGCGAGTCGCGAATGAATTCGTCACTAGAAGAACCTTATCCACAGATGTGCAGAGGCATCCTTTGTATGAGTAGCTGCGACTTCAGTCACAAGGGCATCTATGAGCCATTCTATATAATTTTTGCAGATTCGGTAACAGATCTTATATTACCGTTATCTTGTTGTGAACGAGAGTAATAGAAAATCCCTAAACCTAGTAAACCAGCTACGATAGCAATCAACAGGATTAATTTCAGATTGATGCTAGGTCTGCTAACTGAAGTTGACATGACAGCTGCGTCACTCTCACTATGTTGAATAGACTGCGGTGACTCCTGCTGCGGGGGAAAATTCGCAGATATCAATCCTGGCGTGCTTACAGTTGCACTATTCAACTGGGGTGATGGTGCCATTGACGATTTTTCAGCAGACTGCGCTCCTTCGAGCATCATTTCCGCAAGCACTCCATATGCATCTGCCCATGCTTGCTTAACTTCTGGTGTCCAGTCTTTACCTAAGTACGATTCAAAAGTTTTCAACAATGCTGCACCCACCATTGGATAGTGTTGCTGTAGTGTGCCATAGCTGACGTGTCTTGCACCTAGGTTTTGCAGCGTTATTTTCAAAAGTTCAGGATTACGCAGATTGCTAACGACTAATATTAAAGACATGATTAGCTTTTGATGCTGCTGATCCATATCAGTTTTGGCAAATAAAGGCTGAAGTTGAGGATAGTCGGTTAGCAAATTGTTGTAAAAGCTAGCAGCAAACTCATTAGCATAAGGTTTAACACGCTCAAAACTTTGTTCTAGAACTTCAACCTGAAGCGCCATATTTGATTACCAGAGTTATGTAATGTTTAAAAAATCAATATATTGTTAGTCACACAACTTGGTTAAATCTGAATTCAATTTATTTCTAGATACCAAGCTGCATATTTTATTAATACCTTGAAGCTAGCTTGATAACATCCTAAATTTTACGGATAAATTGCTAGGAAGTTTCTACAACTCAATAGCAAAACGATACCCCATGCATTCTGTTATGACGAAAGCGGGGCAAGGTAGCGCTAGAGACAAACAACAAAGAGGATTTCTTGTTGAGCGACTAGCAATCAATGATAATTATGTAAAAGCTTCTACATCGCTTTATGTCATGTGTACGAAGATCGTGTCAAAGTTCAAAATGTTTTCTAAATGTATGCTTTTGATTAAGCGACTGCTGCAACGGCTTCTTGCCCGTGTCGGCGGAGTAACTCCATTAATTCGTCGCGGTAATCGTGGAAAATTGAGTGACGTTTTACTGTATGGGTGCGATGTGGTAAGTTGATGACCATCTCTTTGCGCACAGTACCAGGGCGCGCACCTAACGCATAAATGCGGTTCGAGAGAAAGACAGCTTCTTCAACATCGTGGGTGATCATAAAAATTGTAATGTTAGTACGCTGCCAGAGATCGAGCATGAATTCGTGCATCGATTCTTTGGTGTGAACATCCAACGCGCCGAAAGGTTCATCCATTAATAAAACATCAGGTTCTGAGGCTAGCGCCCGCGCGATCGCCACTCGCTGCTTCATCCCGCCGGATAGTTCTTTTGGTAAAGATCTCGCAAATCGTGTCAGTCCAACCACATTCAGATAGTAACTCGCTTGTTCGCGTCGTTCTTTCTTCGGTACGCCTTGCAGTTTTAACCCAAACTCGGTATTCTCCTGCACGTTCATCCAAGGGTAAAGCGTATAGTGCTGAAACACCATACCGCGATCGGGTCCTGGTGATGTGATGCGCTTGCCATCAATTCTGACTTCTCCAGTGGTAGGGGTATCAAGTCCTGCAATTTGTCGCAACAGAGTAGATTTGCCTGAACCTGATGCACCGACTGCACAGATAAACTCGCCCTGCTCAATTATCATATTGATGTCTTTGAGGACAACTAAGTTTCCCTCTTTGGTTGCAAAGTGCTTACTCAGATTATGGATTTCCAAAAACATAAATTAAATCTCCCTGTTGTCGTTTTTAGATGGCAATGTAACTAGCGTTTTTGACTTGCCCATTTACACGAAACTCGTAATAAATACTGAAAAAGCAAGTCGAATGCCAATCCGATAATTCCGATGACAATTAATCCAACAAAGATTTCATCGGTTCGCAAAAATCGACCAGCTACACTGATTCGCCGCCCCAAACCTTCATTTGCCGCAATAAGTTCCGAGACGATGACAAGTTGCCATGCTGCTGCTAAGTTGATGCGACACGCGTCAATAATTCCTGGCAAAACATGAGGCAAAATAACTTGAGTCAAAACTTCCCAGCGATTACCTCCCAACATATAAGTGGATTCGATGAGGTCTTTGGGGACAAACTTGACTGTATCCATGACCATTAGCGAGTTAAAGAAAAAGACCCCAATAAAGATCAGCATAATTTTTGGTTCTTCGCCAATGCCTAAATATAAAATAAGTAGCGGAATAAATGCGGGAGCAGGCATATAGCGCATTAAACCAAAGAGTGGTTCGAGCAAAGCCCGAATACTCGCAAAACTACCCATCAGCACGCCAATCGGAATCGAAACGAGTGCCGCAAATAGAAAACCAACACCAACTCGCCATAAACTCGCTACAGTGTCTTTCAGAAGTTCGCGGGTACTCCACAATCTGCCAAACGCTTCTAGAACGTCCGCAGGCGAAGGTAAAAACGTTGGGTCAATGTTACCAAACGTTGTTACTAACCACCATAGGACTAATGGCAAGGCAATTGATGTAACCATCAATACACTGCTCAACGACCTCGGAATATCTTCATTCAGCCGCCAGAAAACAGTGGAACGCATTGTTTTTGGTTTGAGCAGCGAGCGAATTGAGCGATGATTAACGCTTTGACTCATATTTTCGTTTCTCATGTGATAAAGAATGCGCCTGAACTTTAGGATCTGTTGATTTTTGCCGCATAAGCTTTGACGAAGCGATCGTCAAATAATCGACTATTATCCGGTGGTGCTGCTGCTAATCCAACGGATGTGAGAAATTGACCCATTTGGTCAGCCGCGAACTGCAACGAGGTCATATCGTTTCCTGGTTGAAAGGCTTTTAAGTTTTCCTCAATCGTGAATAGCTTTGTCCCTTCTGCGTATTGTTGGTATTCTTCGACGCTGACGCCTGCGCGTTTTGCCATAATTTCGTAAGCATCGGCTTGATTTTTTTGGATATAGTCCAACGTGGCAAACCAAGCATCGACAACAGCTTGCACGCGATCGGGGTTTTGCTCGACATACTGGCGTGTAAATACCAAATGATCCGAAATAGCTCCAGGAAAATCTTTGGAACTAAAAAGTTCTCTACTTCCTGGACGCTTGAGCGCCTGCGTCGTGAAGGGTGCAAACACCGCAA
Source organism: Gloeocapsa sp. PCC 7428 (assembly GCF_000317555.1). Classification (GTDB taxonomy): domain Bacteria; phylum Cyanobacteriota; class Cyanobacteriia; order Cyanobacteriales; family Chroococcidiopsidaceae; genus Chroogloeocystis. The sequence continues at coordinate 5,280,202 of NC_019745.1, read as the reverse complement.
CAGCATCGACTTGTCCCGCAACAAAGGCGGCGGCGGCTCTCCCTGTTTCTAGCGGTACGAACTGAATATCTTGCGCTGATAGACCTGCCCTTTCAAGTCCTTGGAGCAAGAGAAAATGATCGACGGTGCCTTCTTCAGCGGCAACTTGTTTGCCTTTGAGGTCTGCAACCGAGTTAATTCCTTCGCGAACAATCACTTTGTCATTACCCGTCGAATTATCGTTAACAAGAACAATCACTTGGTCAGCGCCACCGGATACTGAACTGACCGTATCGCCCAGCGTTTGGCTGTTTGCGTCAATTTGTCCAGCAGCGAGAGTGCTGATCGATTCGAGATAGCCATCAAACCACCTTAAATCTACAGGAACATTGTGTGTCGCAAATATTCTACGTTCTTGGGCAACCTGCCAGGGAAACCAACCAGGCCAAGCACTGAATCCTAAACGAACTGCACCAGCAACCGCCGACGACGCCTCGCTTTCGGTTGTCGTTTTGATATAGATCGCAGGGTTGACGCATCCTACTACAAAACTCAATGTAATGCAAAAAAGAATGCCGTAGGATAGGAGCGATCGCTTCTTCATAAGATTTTTATTAAAAATAAGACTATCTACCAGTTGTTTGGATGTTTGATGAATTACTGTCGAACTTCAATTTTGAATTTTCCGGCTCCTATTTTGTGTTTATTGAAACGAGGATTCTTAGTCATTATTAGCATTCCCAAAACTTGCAATTTAACAATCAAATCAATGGGTAGATAACCCCCATAGAGAAAACCCGAAAGAAATCAGTTGTACTGAACAACCATAATTCCTCCCGGGTTTTTCTCCCGCCGTGTGGCTAGCAAATTTCTAGTTCAACTTGTGTTGGCGCACTAGCCTGCCTCTCTTGGACCAGACATTCAATTGACTAAGTCAACATCGTGGATGATTTGAATCGGAACCCTAGAGGCAATTAAATTGTAGGTATAAATATAAGAAATATCAGCGGTTTAACACAAATGATGTATCAAAAGCTACTAAATTTAGGTCTTTTCTGTAACTTCGTTAAGAAATCTTGACGCAGTTGTATCGCTAAATAGCTTTGAGAATGTACTGAATGTTTAGTATAGAAGCAGTTACTTGTTATATAGTTTCGATATATAGCAGGGGCCAGAGGTCAGAGATCAGCGCTAAAAGCAAGATAGAGAAAGAAATCTGAGCCTCGACGATGTCCTAGCATCTCTTCAATTGCTATATCAATACGCTATAACAAGAAAGATTGTGAGATGAGTTGAGCCTGAATCGAGAATGTTTTGAGGACGTCTAGCGACTTTAGTGCGGCTCAAACACTAAGTCTAGATGGTGTGTGGACTCATAAGAAAATCTATTTTGCTAGAAATGTATGAAGATAGGTTTTGTCTGTGTAGCTGCGGTTTCAATCGCTAAGCTCTTTTGTTTCACTTCACCAATGATTCGACAGTCGCAATAGCCTAATTTTTGAAGTGCTGCTAGACAATCATTTGCTTTGTGATGCGGAAGTGTTGCTAAAAGACCACCTGATGTTTGAGGATCGAAAAGTAAAGGATAGCAGGGGTGAGTCTCTACCTGATTTAAGTGAGAAATATAGCGTGACACTCGCAAATTCTCGGAATGTAGCGAACTGAAAATTCCTTGCTGTGTTGTCGCGATCGCACCATCTAAAACTGGAATTGCTGACAATTGCAACTCAACAGCCACACCTGATGCTTGTACCATTTCGATTAAATGCCCTAGTAAGCCAAAACCTGTAATATCAGTACAAGCCGTTGCTCCGTGTTCTAGAAAACAAGTTGCAGCAGCAGCATTAGAGAGTAACATTGATGCGATCGCGCTATCAATCCATTTACCTTTCGCTTTTTGGCGCATTTGTGCAGCGAATAACGTTCCGGTTCCTAGTGCTTTAGTAAGAATGATAACTTGACTTGGTTGCATCCCACTTTTACGTAATAATTTATCAGGATGAACCAAACCGTTACACGATAGACCAAACGCGAGTTCTGCACCTTCGGTAGTGTGTCCGCCGACAAGCGGTGTATTTGCTTCGGCTAAAACTTTGACTGCACCTGATAAGAGTTGAAACAGCGTTTCTGCGACTTTTGTTTCTAATGCATAGGGTAATGTAGCGATCGCCAATGCACTTTGCGGTACTGCTCCCATTGCAAAAATATCACTCAAGCAGTGATTTGCACTAATCTGCCCAAACAAGTATGGATCGTTAATCAAAGCGCGAAAATAGTCGATTGTATGCACCATTGCCAAGTTTGCGGGGACTTGCACCACCGCAGCATCATCCGGCGCATCTAAACCAATTAAAATATCTTGGTGGTTCACTAACGGTTGTTCGATTCGTTGCAATACACGCGCTAAAACCGTACTTCCTACTTTAGAACCACAACCAGCGCAGCGCATTAAAGTAGAGGGGCGAGGAGTTAGGGGTGAGGGGTTAGGGGAAGAAATAAGTAGTGAGTTGTTTTGATTCCTGTCTCCTTGTTTCATCTCTGGTAAATTACTGAATCTTTCCATAAAGCGGCGATCAATCCAGTCTTTCCAGCGCCATAGTAGTTGAGAAGGACCAAAACCAAAAGAACCACGGGCGGCGATCGCTTTGCTATTACCTGTCCCGATTAAACTTAAATATTGTTTCTGTGGCTTGTATGGTTTTAACGGTTTCTCTAATAAACTGCGCTGCAAGTTCTCAAAAAGGGGTTTTCCTTGACGGACTGCAAATACTCCTGCTTTTGGGCGAGGATGATCAACCATTGTGGCAACATCACCCGCAGCGAAAACATTAGGATGCGAAATTGACTGTAAGTTGTCATTGACTTGCACAAATCCATCAGCATCGGTTGCTAGACCCGATTCGCGCAACCATTTCGGGGCGGATGCTTGCGTTACCCAGAATATGCGATCGCACTCGACTTTTAATCCTGACTCGCAAATAACTTTATGCAGTTGAACTTCTGAAACAGTTTCTTGTAAGTGTAATTGAACTTTCCGCTGTTGCAAAATATGTTGCAAGCGATATCGTACCCATCTGTTATAACTCGGCATGAGTTCCGTATCGCGGTGAAATAAGTGAATTTCTAAGTGAGAAGAATGCTGCGCCAAAATTCGCTGTAAGTGACTTTGCAGTGAAAGTGTTAACTCGACACCACCTGCACCCCCACCAACAACACCGATACGAATTGGCTGCTGAGGATTTTGCTTGACATTTTCAACAAACTGATCCCACTGCGCGAGTAGTTGCGAAATTGGTTTTGCGGCGATCGCATACTCAGTAGCACCAGGGACAGATATCGTTGCTGGAGTACTACCAATATCGAGCGAGACGATATCAAACGCTACAGGTGGACGCTGCGCGCAAATCACCTGCTTGTTTTCTAAGTCTAAACCGATTGCTTGGTCAATATATAGCTGTGCTTGGGCAAATTGCGCTAAGCGACGCAAATCAATATGACATTCTTCGCGCGAGTAGAAACCGGCAACATGACCAGGTAACATTCCAGAATAAGGCGTATCCGATGCTTCGGTAATCAGTGTGATACGGACTCCTAAAAGTGGTTTCATCCCAAACATTCTTAGGGCGATCGCATGGCTGTGTCCGCCACCAATCAACACCAAGTCTTTGACAATCGGATGCGATGCTTGCATGTTTTATTCAATAGATTATCCCTGTACTTCCACGTTAAGACAATTTTGGGGTAGAGGGCTGTCTTTCTCAGTTGGAAGTTGAGTTTGAGACTTAGTCTGAGCATTTAATGTTAATTAATGCTTATGAAGAAAAATCTGCTCTCCAAATATGAACAGCACGTTTTGCCAAATCTGCCTGACGCCTAGTTAGCGTGTCCGGTGTCCATTCTTCAGCTACAATACTCTGCGTTAGGACATAAACACTCCTCTGATAAGTTGCCTGCTTGATAGAATAAACTGCGTTTCCTACCTGACGATTCAGATGAGGCTCTAAAGGTGTCAGGTTTCCAATGCGGTAAACCAACTCCTCTATTTGGGCATCAGTGAAAGTTTGCCGCCAATCATCAGTTGGTGATTCGGGTAAGATATGCTCAATAGAAAAACTATCTTCGTTGACATCTATATGTGATGCATCTGCTTCAAGTTTGCAAAGAATGTATCGTACTAACTTCTTTTTTTGTCCTTTTGTAGATATTGAGAGCAGAGAAAAGTCTTGTGAGAATTTTTCATCTGAAACGTAAACTGAGCGCAGATTATCAAACACTTGCCTTGGACTAGTTAGTTCACCACTTGTAATTGCAATTGCCACTTTGTTGTAAAGTGTTTCTAATTCATTAGGATTGAGACTACTAACTATGGTGTAACGAAAGGAAAGTACACAAACAAGTTTTAGTAAGCGAGTGAAGTTTTCGGGAGTAAACTTCTCGTGTGCAGCAAATAGCGTTGGATAGGCTTGCCTTACTTTAAATAACTCAAGTTCGCGGATATAGGAACGATTTTCTGGAGTATCCCGCCAGAATTCATCATTAGAGTTACCAAGAGCAATAAAAAGGCTACTATAATTTTCTAGTTGATCGAGTAAGTCGAATGCTTGTTGGGCATTCTTCACAGATTCACGAATAACTTTAAACAATCGTTCGCGTCTTACTCTGGTTTCTCTGAGACTGAGGTAATAACGCAAAAAATCAGGAAAGTTTTCCATTTGAACTGTATTGATAATTCTTCTCCATTGTCGCTGTGCTTCCTGGAGATCATCTGGTCCACGGAAAAGGGAAAATAAATAGTTCTTCAGTAAATCTGTTGCACTTAATTCGATACCTCTAGCATTTAATGTTTCAAAAACTATGTATGCATTCAATTCATCTTCGACATTTATCTGAATAAAAAGTAACCTTTGGGCAACATTATCTGTTAAAAATATCGCTAGTTTTTCTCCACTATGAATAACTTCTTGCAGTTTCTCTAAGCAATCAGAGAAGTATTGAAAAGCTCGCCAGAGAAGTTGGTTAGATTTTGAAAGAGAGCGGATATTTCGTGGCGTTCTGAGATTAATCAGATTACTTTGATAGAAGTCATTGTTATTTTCATTCAAAAGCAGCTTACTTGAGTAGCGAAGAGAACGTGGATCTCTGTCACTGAGGTAGGTGCGCCTTAAAATTTCTTGTCGCTCTGTGTTAGCTTCAGCCTCCTCTTCTCGATCTACAAGGTTTTGAATCTTCTGAATAACAGCAATGGCAATAATACTGAGAGTAGCTAATCGTTGTTGCCCATCGATGATTGTAAACTCTTTATCTGAAGTGCTGGAGCTTTGCAGAACTATTGCTCCCATGTAGTGACTAGAGTCAGGATTAGTATGAAGTGCTAAAATATCTTGCCAAAGGTCCTCCCAATTTTCTTCGCTCCAAGAATAATCACGCTGGAAAGGTGGTACTCGGTAGATCTTGCCATTGCTGATTAAATCACCAAAACTTGTGGTGCGAGTATCTAATAGATTAATCCGAGCCATAGAATTACAATAAATTAGCTACTTCCAACCATAAAATATCAGCATCAGTCTAAGTATGGTAGCTACGGCAATAGTTGACTCAAACAGTGATGGAAATCCGTGTTACTTACTTATCTACAGATCAAGTGTTTTGGTGGTTGACCTTGCGCTACGCGTAGAATGTTTGCTACGACAGCGTTAGCAATTCCCGTTGCAGCAGTATCGGTGTGTCCGCCTAAATGCGGCGTCAGTGTTAAATTCAAGTTTGCTTGCAATAGTGGGGAATCGGGTGCTAATGGTTCTTGTTGAAATACATCAAGTCCCGCACCTGCAATGACTTTATTTTGCAAGGCTTTTACCAAAGCATTTTCATCTATCCACGCACCGCGAGTCACGTTAATTAAATACGCAGTAGATTTCATTTGTTGAAAGTCTTCCCAACCAAAAGGCTGCGTCACATTATCCGCTGAAGCCGCAATAATCACAAAATCAGAGTGTTGTAGTAAATGCGATCGCTCTATTGGAGTTCCCAACCACTCCAAACCAAGCGTATCCGCTAATTGTGGATCGAGTTGTCGCTTAATTCCTAATAATTGAACCTCAAAAGCTCGTAATCTGCGTGCGATTGCTTGTCCGATACCACCTAAACCGTAGATACCAACCGTTTTTTTCCACAAACTTTGTCCTTCAGGTTGATTCCAGTCAAGTTCACTAGCGCGATAGTTGCGCGCTAAAGCTAGCATATGTAAGATTGCAAGTTCCGCAACTGATTCAGCATTACCCGTACCAGGTGAAGGAACATTTGCAACATAAATCCCGCGCTGTGTCGCCGCAGCAATATCAACGTTTTCGACACCAACCCCCGATCGCTGAACAAGACGCAACTGCGGTAAGCGATCCATCAGCGCAGCATCGACAGGTTGAATACCTGGAACTAAAACAAACGTATCCGGTGCATCGAGAACAACGCGATCGTGCGGTAAAGTAATGACAGTTTTAGGAGAAAAATGATGAGCGATTCGCTGTGCTAAGTTACCGGAGGACGTCACAACGACACGCCCAGGAAGATTTTCAGACTCGTGTATGCGATCGCTCATTGCTTGGCAAGACTTAACTTAATTTACTATCATGATTGACCTCTACACCTTCACGACCCCAAACGGACGCAAGGCTTCGATTATGTTGGAGGAAGTTCAACTTCCCTACAACGTCCATGTGATTGACATTACGAAGGACGATCAATTTACACCAGAGTACATTGCAATTAATCCAAATAGCAAAATTCCAGCAATTATTGACCAAGACACAGGAATAACAGTTTTTGAATCAGGAGCAATTTTAATTTATTTAGCAGAAAAAACTGGAAAACTACTACCCACAGATCAAAAACAACGCTTTCAAGTTTTGGAATGGTTAATGCTGCAAATGGGTAGTGTTGGACCCATGTTTGGTCAACTCAATCATTTTAAAAAATTTGCCCCTAAAGAAATTCCTTATGCAATTCAACGCTACGAAAAAGAAACTTTACGACTTTACGGCGTACTCGATCAACAACTTGCCAACAACGAATTTCTTTGCGGTGATTACTCAATTGCAGACATTGCAACCTATCCTTGGGTAGCCATTTATGAATTTCAAGGCTTAACGCTAGACAATCATCCCTATCTCAAACGTTGGGTAGAAACCATGCAACAACGCCCAGCAGTACAGCGTGGGATGTCAGTACCTTAACTAAAATTTTCCACACAACGCACAAAAATTTCTACGCCCATACCCAACGCTGTTTCATCAAAATCAAAACGGGGATGGTGGTGGGGATACGCTAAGTTTCGGCTTAAATTTGCTGCACCCAAAAAGAAGTAGCACCCAGGAACTTGCTGCAAAAAGAATGACATATCTTCGCCTCCCATCGTTTGACACTCAGGGACAATTCCTAACGGCGTTTCCACAACTCTTACGGCTTGCGATCGCACGAATTCTGCCATACCAGGATCGTTAATCACTGGGGGATACAGTTGTGAATAATTCAATTCATACGTTGCGCCATGACTTTGACAAATTCCCGCAATAATTTGCTCGATGCGCTGGGCAAGATACCCTTCAAACTTCGGGTTAAAATATCGTACTGTACCACTCATGTTTGCTGTATCCGCAATCACATTGAGTGCTGTTCCTGCATGAAGTTTGCCGACAGTCACAACGGCTGATTCAATCGGATCGATATTTCGTGCTACAATTGTTTGCAAACCATTGACAATTTGCGCAGCTACTACTATAGAATCAACTGTTTGATGCGGCATGGCACCATGTCCGCCTTTACCCAAAATTGTGCAGTGAAACGTTTCAACAGCTGCCATTAGCGCTCCACTCCGCACGCCTACCGTACCCAAAGGCAGATTATTCCATAAATGTAAACCAATAATTGCATCAACATCGGGGTTTTTTAACACTCCCGCCTCAATCATCGGTTTAGCGCCCCCTGGTCCTTCTTCTGCTGGCTGAAAGATAATTTTTACAGTACCGCTAAATGTATCACGGTGTTGCGAAAGATAGTAAGCTGTACCAAGGGCGATCGCGGTATGTCCATCGTGTCCGCAAGCGTGCATCACTCCATCGTGTTGCGAACGATACGGTACATCATTTTCTTCCTGAATCGGTAACGCATCCATATCCGCCCGAATCGCCAACACAGGCAATCTTGAATCTCGGATTTTATCGCCTACCGTAGGCAAGACACTTGTATAAGCTTCTTCCTCGCTCCTCGCTCCTCGCTCCTCGCCCCTAATAACGGCAACAATTCCTGTTTTAGCAATCCCAGTTTGATACTCAATACCCCATTGTTGCAGTTTTTCAGCAACAAATTCGGCAGTCAAGTGTTCTTGAAAACCAAGTTCTGGGCGTTGATGCAACTTGCGCCGCCACGCGACTAATTGCGGTTGTAAAGCTTGAATATCTGACCGAATACGGGATAAATCAATATTAAGAGGTTTTGAGGAAGTAGAAACCATTACTCTTTAACTAAATAAATGTGCAAAGCATACAATTGATGCTGCTTACGCTACCTGTAGCCTAACCCATTCTCGAAACGCGCGTCGCATTGCTTTTTTTCCTGAGGCTCGATGTTGCTGAATAAAAGGAATAATTTGCTGTACTGGAATCTTAGGAAAGGCTAGACTTGTATCGGTTTCGACATATGCTTCGCCCTGAAGTTGGTAAATTTTAATTTGTCCTTTGTCGTAACGCCAAATTTCAGGAACGCCTAATCTTGCGTAAATTGGCATTCGATCGAGAGACTTGCTTGTTATATCAATTTCTAGAACTAAGTCAGGGGGCGGATCTTGAGTAAGGTCAAAATCTAATTTACCGCGAATGACTGACTCATGTTGAAAGTAAAAACAGTTATCAGGTTCTACTCCTGCTAGCAAGTCTGGGCGCTTCCAAGTGGTAGAACCAAGTGTTTCGTAATCAACATCGAGAACATCTGCGAGATCTTTAACTAAATCTCCAACTGCTTCTTTGTAGTATTCATGTTCGGGTAATGGAGCCATAATTTCTAGAATACCTCGGTCATAAGCAAGTCGAGCCGCACGACGATCTCCCAATTGAGATAGTATTTTTTCAAATGTCTGCCAGCCAACGTTTTCTAATAAGACACTTTTTCCCGCAGGTATGCTGAGGAGAATGTCAGTATTAGCAGTTAAAGTTGCTGTATCTGGAGTGACTAAGTATTTTAAGGCAAGTTGCATATCTTTGGTGGTAATGGGTAATGGGTAATGGGTAATAACTATTATTGCCAATGACCAGTTTTCAAGTTAAGTTCATTTTCGTTAGATCCAAATCTAAAGCCGCAGCAACTTGTGCTAATTTCTCTAAGTCTGTAGGATCGGCAAAATAAGGTAAGCAACCTAGAACAGGAATATTTGTGAGCGATTGAATTAATTCGGGAGGAGTTAGATCTTCAATTTCTTGTGGCGATCGCGCTTGAGTGCAATTGAGGACAATTCCTTTAAGCAAAACGCGCGTTTGTCGGGCTAACGCGACATTAGCAACAGCAGCAGCGATCGCACCTAAACGTACAGGAACAACAAGCACCGTAGGTAAGCGCCATTCGGCGGCTAAATCGGCGACAGTAAACTCGGAAGTTACAGGCGAACCTAACCCGCCTAAAGCTTCTACTAGGACAAAATCTCGCGATGTTCTTAAGAGTTGTAACGTTCGCCAGACAATTGCCAAATCGATATCGCGATTTTCCTTCGCGGCGGCGATTGGTGGCGCTAGCGGGGCTTCAAAGTAAAGTGGTGTAATTTCCGCGATCGATTGATTGAACGAAAACAGCTGCGAGTAAAGTTCGCGATCGCCAACTCCAGATTGAATCGGCTTCATAATTCCCAAGTTACGGAAACGATTCCGCCAGTAAGCAGCTAACGCTGTTGTTAAAACGGTTTTTCCCGCCTCGGTATCTGTTCCTGTAACTAGTAATGCATTCACATCAATTCACTTAAGTAATGGGTAATCATAGTAGGGGTCAGAGATCAGTTGACAGTGAAGAGAGTGTGGGAAGACTTTGTCAACTATTAACTAGCAACTTAGCGTGTTCGATGTCCTAAGTATCTCTTCTATTGCTATGGGTAATGGGCAATAGATATTCTTGCCAATGACCAATGACCAGTTAACTTATTGTAAATTTTCGATGCCGATATTTACTGCAAAGTCAACATCTTCTTGTGCTGTCGGAATGACATCAATTTGATAATCACCAGTTTGCGATACTTGTGATTGCCAGTTCAATAAATTCGTAGCACCCTCGATGAGTTGTCCATCGGGATTGCGAATATCTAAGGTAACATCTCCCTGGGCTACCGCTACCGATAAAACTTGCCCTTCTTGGACGTTAACTAAATAACGCGTTATTTGCTGTGGTCCTGTGATACCGGATGGCGTGACAGTTTCTCCAGGATTTACCGTGATTCGTTCGGGGACGACAGTTGGTACGACTGTTGATGGTGGAGTTTCTGTTGGTGTTGGTGTGGGCGTTGGGATGACAGGATTTTCGAGTAAAACATCAAGCTGATAGCTGCTTTCTTCGATTCCCTGCACAGGGCTGAGTTGAATTGTATACTCGCCAGTAAACGGCAATGTTCCTTGATAGCGCGTTACCCTGCGGGCTAAGTCTTCAATCGGTGCTTGATTGGGTCCTAATACTGTTAAAAGAACGCCTTCTTGCGCGAGAGTCGCACTCAGTTGTTGTCCTTGTTCGCCATTGAAGGTGTAATTCGCAGTCGCATTCGCTTGCAGCGTACCAGCAACACTCGCTGTCGCACCAGGTACGAGATTTAACTGTTGACTATAAGTTGTCGGTTCAGGAGATGGTGTTTCTGTTACCGTTGGCGTTGGCGTCGGGCTTTCGGGGACGACTGGAGAGGGAAACGACTGGGGTTCTGGGGTGCGGGTACTTAGAAAATAACTAACGAGGAATAACGAACCAAATCCGGCGACTAAAGCAACACAAATCCCTATTCCAATCACCGCCCAAGGATTTTCCCAGATTTCGCGTTTTCGCGGTGCGGGAATTACGGGGTCAGTTTGCCTTGGTTGACGCGAATTTGCAGCAATTAAATCAGGGCGACGACCGACGGCGATCGTTTGAATTTGCGACACTTCGGGTGCGGTAGGTGCGGGGGAGTTTGATGATTCTGGAGATGCGATCGCCCTGCGTTGCAGATTGGGTAGTTGTGGATTTGTCGCCTGAAGATGATCGACAGCAGATAAAGCTTTCGCAACTTCCACAACCGATTGATAGCGATCGCCAGGACGAATACTCAACATTCGGTTCAACACCGCCGCAAATTCTGGGCTAACTGTTACCCACTGTTGCCAATTCCACGTCAGTTCCGTATCGTCAAATAATTCTTGCGGTTCTTTTCCTGTCAGCAGGACGATCGCCGTTACGGCTAAAGCATACAAATCGCTATTCGGGTAGGCTTTTCCTGTTTGTAGTTGTTCGCTTGGCGCATAACCTAATTTGCCTACTGTAGTCGGTTGTGATAAATTTTGTCCTGATTGAAACTGCGTTGCTAATTCTTTGACAACACCAAAATCAATCAATACAGGTTTGCGATCGCTTTCACGCAAAATAATATTATCTGGTGAAATATCGCGGTGAATAATACCACGCGTGTGTAAATGCGCAAGTACTGGCAATAATTGTCGAATCAACTGCAACACCGCAGCCTCCGAAAAAGTTTGCCCTTGGGCTTTGTGTTCTTCTAGTAAGTCGCGATAAGTTTTGCCTTCAACGTAGTCCTGTACGAGAAATAGACGCTGATCTTCTTCAAAATTGGCACGAAATTGCGGAACTTGAGGATGTTGAATTTGATATAAAGTTGCAGCTTCGCGTTGAAATAGCTCTTTTGACTTTTCTAAATGAAAACTATCGTTTTGATTTGGAATCAGTTCTTTCAGCGCGCAGAGTTCGCCAAATCGCCCTTGATCTTGCGCTAAATACGTCCGCCCAAATCCTCCCTGACCCAAAATTTGAGTTATACGGTAACGGTTTTGTAGTACACTTCCCAGTGGAATAGGTGGTTGCATCGTTTTTGATAAATCTTAAGCTATTCTTCAAAGTTCGACAGTTCACTTTTTAAGACCAAGTAATTTTACCTAAAAGTTTCTCGGTCAACCTGCAACTTCGTAATAAGATTCTTTGCTACTCGCTAGATTTAAGGAGTAACAATTATTTGGCATAGTTTTCAACACAGTTCGTATTCTAATTCCTACAAGCCAATCATTCAAAATTCAAAAAAATAGTTTAAATTGCTATTACTAAAAACATTATCCAAGCTTATAATTAAAATTCCCTGTGATTGTGCAATAAGTCACTAAAGCAGTGATGATAAGATTTCAATGAAGGTGCTCCGAGGGTCTGCCGTGCTCAGTTCTGCAACTTTGACACTTCAGTCAGCTCCTACTGCGGTTGCTGATAATAACCGTCTGCGCTTATTTTCTGGCTCTGCTAATGTACCGTTCTCCCAAGAAGTCGCTCGTTATTTGGGCATGGAATTGGGACCGATGATTAGAAAGCGCTTCGCAGATGGCGAACTTTACATTCAAATTCAAGAATCCATTCGCGGTTGTGATGTTTATCTCATTCAGCCGACTTGCCATCCCGTTAATGATAATTTGATGGAATTGCTGATTATGATCGATGCCTGTCGTCGGGCTTCGGCGCGGCAGATTACAGCAGTTATTCCCTACTATGGTTACGCGAGGGCGGATCGCAAAACAGCGGGGCGCGAATCGATTACTGCTAAATTGGTGGCTAACTTGATTACTCAAGCAGGAGCCAATCGCATTGTAGCGATGGATTTACATTCCGCGCAAATTCAAGGCTACTTCGATATTCCCTTTGATCACGTTTATGGTTCGCCAGTTCTCATTAACTACTTAGCAAGTAAGCAACTTGCTGACTTGGTTGTCGTTTCACCCGATGTCGGAGGTGTTGCAAGAGCAAGAGCATTTGCGAAAAAGTTAGACGACGCACCGCTGGCAATTATCGACAAACGCCGTCAAGCACACAATGTCGCGGAAGTTCTTAACGTCATTGGTGATGTTGAGGGCAAAACTGCGGTACTTGTAGACGACATGATCGACACTGGCGGTACGATTACCGAGGGTGCTAAGTTATTGCGCGAACAAGGAGCGCGTCAAGTTTATGCATGTGCGACGCACGCTGTATTTTCACCACCAGCAATCGAGCGATTATCGAGCGGGATTTTTGAAGAAGTGATCGTCACTAATACAATTCCTGTTCCTGAAGATCATCGTTTTGCGCAACTCACAGTACTTTCAGTGGCAAATCTCATCGGTGAAACCATCTGGCGCGTTCATGAAGATAGTTCGGTAAGTAGTATGTTTCGTTAGTTAGACGTCTGAGGGGCAAGAAATGCCCCTATTTTGTGTTCTCTTAAAAAAGATGAATGTCAAATATAATATCAATAATATTGTGTAGCAACGCAGTTCCATGTCAATACCAAAGCATTTCACAGTTGCAGACGGACGTAGACTTCAATGCGTAGTATGCAAACATGATTTGTTTTGGCGTCGAGAAGCGCAGCTAAACACGGCGATCGCTACCCTCTTTGGTGTAGATTGGGCTAATAAATCTGCTGTCTGTTTAGTTTGCGACTATTGCGGCTATATTCATTGGTTCCTTCCCTCATGAATGAACATCAATGTTAATTGCTTTGAGTTGCAACCGCTTAAATCACTTCTAGTGAAATGTGTTAACAGTCGTTATAAATAATTGAGAAACACTTCAGGAACTAACTTAAGTTCTCCAGTTTTAAAACGATCGCACTCTACCCAAAGCGCGGTTTTTTTCCGTTTACCTTCTTTAAAATCAAGCGTATCGATTTGATAGAATTTGGAATCGACAAAATCGCACTGATAAACGAAAAGAATTTCGTGTCCTGGTTTATCGTTGTAGGTAAACAAACTTTCGATGCAGTCGAGATAGCGAATGTTGGTGATTTCCGCTTGAATTTCTTCGTAGAATTCGCGTTGTAAGGCGTCGCGGCTTGTTTCTCCAAAATCAACACCACCACCCATCGCACGATAAAAAATTTGTTGTTTACCAGGGTCGTAGCCTTGAGAAAGAAAAACGCGTTCGCTATCCTTAACTAATCCCAAAGCTAATACGCGAATTTCACCAGGTTTGTGCATTGTGTTAATTATTACTACCGTCGTAGATAAAGCTTGAACGGCTCTCGCTATCTTCTACTGTCCAGTCTTCATTTTCGCCGCCAATGTACAATGTCGCAATACTGACGTATTCCTGGCTAAGTTGCTTTAAAGCATTGATGAGAATATCCAGCGCGATCGCATCACTCGTGCCTAAGTCAAACCAACAACGCCCCCATGTTCCCTCATATTCAAATTCTCCCATATTGTGCATCAGTGCCATCAAGCTTTCATCAGCCGTTTGTTCGTCATAATGCATATAGCTGAGATCGAGTCCTTGCTCTTGCACTTGTAGATTTTCTGCGTTGAATGCGCCGAGTTTACCGAGATAAAACCAGGAGTTGAAGACTTCTTCGACATAGCGTTTCTCCATCTCAGATGGAACGGTAGTAAACTCTAGCCAAATCCACACATCAAAAGGATCGAACTCGCGGAACTGTACCTGCATCGTTTTGGGGTAAAAATTAAAGAAGGTTGACAACTTGTCTATACCAATCTTAATCAATTATGAGATTTGGAAAATTTTTGAGTTGGTAATTGGTAATAGAGTTAAAGTAGCTAGGTTGGCTACTGGCTTGTCTTATCAACATCAGAAACGCGTGATTAACTAGCACCGCTAACGCGTTGAACCGTTCTACTACGTTCGCGTTCAATTTGCTTAACTAAACTTGATGGAAGTTGGTCTTTTTTGGCGATCGCGCGGTCAAAGTTTTCTACAGCGGCTTTCAATGCGGACGGATTATTTTGCTTTTTGCCTTGTTCGGCGAGAATTTGGGCTTTAAGATAGTACAACTCAGGATTATTTGGAGTCGCTTGTAAAGCGCGATCGACGTAAGTTAACGCTTCGGTATATTGATCTAAATCGCGATAGCCAATTGCTAAACCGCGATCGGCTAAATACCTAGGTCCGGCAAATCTTACAAGTCTATCAATCGCTTGCTGTGGGCTGGAAAATGGCAAATTAACGGCTAACATCAAATCCATATAGCCCCGCAGAAGATTTAGTTCGGGATCGTTGGGAGCAACGGCTTCGGCTTTGTCTAAATACGCATACACTTGTCTTAACTCGGATAGCGCTTGCGGTGTACCGCGTACTGTTCCCTCGCGTACTAAAGCTGCTGCACCTTGTAAAAAGTGACCAACAGCAGCATACAAATTACCACGTAGGGGGTCTTGCGCGATTAGCTGTCTTCCCGTTTCTAAGGTGCGCTTGCCATAATTACCAAACGCATTTATGTCATCGTTTAAAGTATACGCCAATGAAGCTTTCATTGCGTAAGCTAAAGGTTCATTCGGTTCGCTTGTCTCGGCTTGATTGAGATAATTGACGGCTGCTTGATAGTTACCTTGCTCGAATATGGCTTTGAAAGCAGCTTCTGTATTGTCGCCAATTTGACGCTGGTTAGTAGCACGAAATGGATCTTGAGCTAAAGTCGGGCTAAATCCCAAGCTAAGAGTGAGTAAAGTTGTACTTGCCAAAGCAGCAAATGTGTGTTGTACCTGAGAAAACCATCTTTTGCGCATTTTCAACCTCCAGTCAATTGTGCAGCTAGGTGTAAGACTATCTCCTAATCAATTCCTTATCCCTAAAAAGTCAACGCAACAATGCCAGAATGAATTCAGTCCTGTTTGTGACAATTACAGCACAAGAACTCATGAACTTTAAACCATTGTTAGTGTTCCCCACAAAAGCAGAGTTTAATCAGAGTCGATAAGAACTAGCATAAACACAACGCTAAAAGCCAAAGGCGAATAGCTCATAACTCAACTTGGTCTAAATTTTTTGGTAATCTTAACGGATGCTCTACCTCAAAAATCTTGTTTATCACCCTCCCGCAAGCCAAACAGCGATTCTTAAATCAATTGATCTGCAACTAGCACCTCAAAACTTGGGACTGATTATTGGTCCGAGTGGTTCGGGAAAAAGTACCCTACTAGAAATTTTATCTGGACTTGTCGAAGCAACATCAGGTGAAATTGCGTGGCGCGATCAAGAACTTAGTGCTGATTATCTACAACAACTAGGTGGCTTAGTTTTTCAATTTCCTGAACGTCATTTTTGCGGTGGTACGATTTTGGAGGAATTGCGCTTAGGACATCCGGAATTAGGTACAGAAAGAGTGCGCCAAGCTTTACAAGAAGTTGGGTTAGAACATTTATCTTTACAAGCTGCACCTCATGCGCTAAGTGGCGGACAGCAACGGCGTTTAGCTTTGGCGGTGCAACTTATTCGTCAACCGCATTTACTACTACTCGATGAGCCAACTGCTGGTTTAGACTGGTCAATGCGGCGACAGTTAGTGAATTTACTTGCAAAACTAAAACAGCACTGGACGTTACTTGTCGTCACGCACGATGCGAGTGATTTATTAAGCATTGCGGATAGCTGTTGGACGCTAAATCATGGCGTGTTGGAAGCTGTACCAGATCCAGCTTTACTCGCAGTCAAAGCTAAAGCTACACTTGCGACTGTCGATAAAACCTCAGTTTACACGATTGAGGAAACCTCAGAAGCAGGCTAGAGTGATTGAACAGCGACGAAATCTAGGCATGGAAACATCACCAATGCTGCCGCAAATGTTAGATATCTGGCAGCAAATGAATTGGCAACCTACACAAGCGCAACAAGCGAAGTTTCAACGCCTTTATGAATTGATTTTGGCGGGAAATCGTCAGCTGAATTTAACCCGCATCACTGCGCCTTTAGAGTTTTGGGAGAAGCATTTGTGGGATTCATTGCGCGGAATTGCAGCGTATCTCTCTACGCCACAGACAACGATGAAAATGATTGATGTTGGTACAGGCGCAGGTTTTCCAGGGATTCCTATTGCGATTGTTTGCGAGCGATCGCACGTCACTCTCCTCGACTCGACGCGCAAAAAAATGAATTTCGTCGATAGCCTAGTAGCAGAACTTGACATTTCAAACGCAACTACGTTGGTGGGTAGGGCTGAAAGTATTAACCAACTTCCGCAGCATCATCAAAGCTACGATGTCGCGCTGATTCGTGCTGTTGGTTCGCCGCATCTCTGTGCTGAGTATACCTTGCCATTTTTGAAGCCGAATGGCTTAGCAATCCTCTATCGCGGTCAGTGGACAACCGATGAAACTGAAGCTTTACAAACTAGGGTTAAGCCCTTGAGGGGTGTCATCGAGAAGATTGAAGAGTTTGTGACGCCTTTAAGTCAGAGCGTTCGGCACTGCGTATATTTACGGAAAATTTCCTGATTGTGGTTTGGCGTTGGGGTTTGGCGTTGTGGTTTGGCGTTGTGGTTTGGCGTTGGGGTTTGGCACTGCCAAACCCCTTCATATATTCGTTACGCTGTTTTTGTTGCTTGGGCTAATCGTTGATTAATCTCGTTCCAATTAACAACGTTCCACCAGGCGTTGAGATATTCTGCACGGCGGTTTTGGTATTTGAGGTAATAGGCGTGTTCCCACACGTCGTTGCCCATAATCGGGTAATTACCCTCCATAAAGGGACTATCTTGATTGGCGGTACTGGTAATTTGATAATTACCATCGCGCGTGCGAACTAACCACGCCCAACCACTACCGAAGCGCCCTTCGCCAGCCGAATTGAATTGTTTTTTAAATTCTGCAAAGCTACCAAAATTTTGGTTAATCACTGTCGCGATTTGTCCTGTTGGTTCGCCGCCACCGTCAGGACTCATAATTCGCCAAAACATCGAGTGATTAACGTGACCGCCACCATTGTTGCGTACACTGGTGCGGATATCTTCTGGAACGCTGTTAAGATTGCTTAAGAGTTGTTCTGCGCTTCTACCCTTGAGTTGAGGATGCTTTTCTAGCGCCGCGTTCAAGTTTTTGACGTATGTTGCATGGTGGCGATCGTGGTGAAAACGCATCGTTGCAGCATCAATGTGTGGTTCGAGTGCATTGTATGCGTAGGGCAGCGGTGGTAACTCGAAACTGCCACTACCACTAGGAGATTCCGCTGCTAAGGCGGTTTGCAACAATCCATGCGGACGCAATGTATCAATTGCAACTGCACCAGCACTTGCCCCTAAAAGAAATAATAAATTCCGTCGATTAAGAGTCATAAGCAATAAATGCTACTCAATTAATCAAAATTTGTTTGTTTTTTATTTTCGCAGTAACTGGTTATACCGTATATAAAATTGATAATATTCTTTACTAGGAATTGGTATGGAAAAGTAAAAAACAATGATGATTTATAGATTGACAATTTTCAGTAGAAATGTTTGTAGTAATAATGCTTATTTAGATAACAGTTTGCCGCAACCTGGAATATAAAAAGTTGCAGAATGATAGTTTCAGAAATTATTGAGACAGGCATTGTCAGCCTTACAAGAAATAATTGAGTTGCTCAAAAAAAAGATTGATTTTTATTGCTTGGATAAGCGTTGAATTGCAGCATCGCCTAATAATTGATGCGCTTCTTGCAGGATAGCAGGAATTTTTTCGGCGTGAGGACTATTTCTGAGACAATATTGTAAATCGAGTTGGTTGATGTTGGCAGCATTTGCACCAGGAAACCAGCTACCACCGCTACCTAAGAGGTTGTAGCGCATTTTTGCATAGTCAACCATATCGTAGGCGATCGCTAAATTTCTTAACCACAAAATCACCGGAATATTCACATCGCCTGGCGTTTCGCTGTGTTTGGGTAAACCGACGTGCCAAGTTTTTGCCCAACTTTCGCCTAATGATGCGATCGCCGCTTGCTCTAAACGTGCCAAAATCGGTGGTAAAACGTCATCTGAGCGATCGAGAAGTGCTAAAGTTTTTAAGTGTTCGTCAAAGTCTTGCGGACGTGCAGCACCGACACTTAATGTGTGTACTTGCGAATGACTCAAGCAAAAGAGATTATTGAACACAATAGGACTTAAAGGATTGCACAAGTCTACAAGTTTTTGTGGTGGTTGATAAAGCTTTCCACCTTTATCCGACGGACTAATGATAAACACGCCCATGTCATGACGCGTAGCAGCTGCGATCGCCGCCCAGTTGTTTTGATTGATATAGTACCAGTGCAGGTTAACGTAGTCGAATAAATCGGTTGCAATCGCCTGTACAATAATGTCTGTAGGTCCGTGGGTAGAAAAGCCGAGAAACCGGACTTTTCCTTGGGCTTGTAACTTTTGCACAACTTCTACACAACCGCCAGGGCGCACGCTTTGCTGCAATGATTCAGCATCGTTAATACCGTGAATTGCGAGTAGATCGACGTAATCTAACCGCAGATTTTTGAGTGACTGCTCAAACTTTTGCTGAAATTCGCGCGTGTTGTCACTCGGATTAATTTTAGTTTGGACGATCAGTTCCTCGCGGGGAAGACTAGGTAGAATTCGCCCTAGCTGATACTCTGAAGTGCCATAACCACGAGCAGTTTCAATATGATTTATACCAACTTCTATGGCTCTACAGATTGTTGCTTCGAGGTTTTTCTGATTATTCCTCGGAATTTGCGATGCTGGGACATCTTGCCATTTAAATTGATAGCGCATTCCACCGCAGGAAAACACTGGCATTTGGATTTGCGTACGCCCAAATCGTCTGTATTGCATCATTAACTAGGAGCGAGGAGCGAGGGGCGAGTAATAATTAGCTATTACTCATTACTCATTACCTATTTATTGTTACATTTCCTTCACTACTGGCTTACCGTCTTGCACTTCACCAATGAGGACTAAATCGGTTACGCCGACGAAAATGCCGTTTTCTAAGACGCCAGGGATGTTGTTGAGCGTTTTTTCGAGATTGGCTGGGTCGTCAATCCGATCAAATTTTACATCTACCACCATGTTGCCTTGATCGGTGATCACAGGTCCTGCTTTTTTCACGCCCATACGCAATTCTGGTTTACCGCCGAGTTTCTCAATCGCCCGCATAACGGGAGAAATTGCCATCGGAATCACTTCAACAGGAACTGCAAAGCTAGAACCTAAGCGATCTACAATTTTGGAGCTATCGACGACAACAATAAATTGATCGGCGAGGTAATCAACAATTTTTTCGCGGGTATGCGCCGCACCGCCACCTTTGATGAGATTCTTTTGCGGATCGACTTCATCCGCACCATCGATCGCAATATCAATGTGGTCAACTGCATCGAGTGTTGTTAATGGAATACCGTACTGTTTTGCGAGAACTTCGGCTTGAAAAGAGGTGGGAATCCCAACAATGTCTTTGAGTTCACCAGACTTGAGGCGATCGCCTAAAAATTGAATTGTGTACGCTGTCGTTGACCCCGTTCCTAATCCAACGATTGTCCCAGATTGTACGCGATCGGCAGCAGCTTTACCAACTTCCTGCTTCATCAATTTCACGGGATCTACGCCTGCGGTCATTCGCAAAACTCCTCAAGTAACATCAGCTATTGTCCATCTTACGTGGCAGCTGCGCGTTTCTAAACATGATTTTTTGAAAAAACGATACGTGAAGCAATATTTTTTACTTACAAAATTCAGAAAATCCACTAGCCGCGTAGCAAGCATTAAGACATAGTACATTTGAACTGTACTGGTGCGATCGCGGTTACGTTATGACATATACGCATACAACTCAATTTCTAGCATTCATTGCTCATATTACTTACTAAAGTCCAGTGAAGCTTGCAAGTGCTGCTCATTATTTATTCTGAACTACTAAAGTAATTAATCACCTACATCAC
Organism: Gloeocapsa sp. PCC 7428; assembly: GCF_000317555.1. Classification (GTDB taxonomy): domain Bacteria; phylum Cyanobacteriota; class Cyanobacteriia; order Cyanobacteriales; family Chroococcidiopsidaceae; genus Chroogloeocystis. The sequence goes on along the minus strand of NC_019745.1, from coordinate 5,259,331 downwards.
CAGCGGTTTCTACGTTTAGCCACGTTTGTCAAACAATATTGTTTACAAAAAGGGTAGTTTGTATAATGTCAAATAATATTTGACGCTTAAAAAATATTTACATAGATTTCCGTGAAAATTCCGAAAAACCAGAATTGTAAAGAGTAGGAATTAATACACTTACAGTTTAGTCGTCCGACTAACTGCTATAACAATCTCAGACTCAAAGTGAAGCGTGATGAAGTCACCACTGAAGTAATTTCAACAAAGTGCGATCGCAATTATCTCATCTCTATCTATATACAGAAAACTTAACTCAGAATTTACTCGGCAAATCATAGTAACGCACTGTATTTAGCATCATAGATTGAGTTTTCCTGGGCGATCTTAACATAACTATAGAAGTCAAAAATTATGAATACACAGCAAAAAAATCAAAACAAAATTCAAGGCTTTACTCCGCGTAAACCTGCGGGAGAACGAGTCGGGAGAATGCACGGATTCAGTCCGCGCAAAGAAGATAATCAACCGATTGGACAATTTGTTCCCACAGGTAAGTTTGGCAGATTATTTCCTGAACTACGTCCCCTAACGCCCGTTAATAAAAGCTTAGAAGAGTTTAAAAAGAGTTTGGAAGCTTTAGGAAATGCAATGAGCGATCCTCAATTTCCAGACGATCCAAGCGAAAATGATCCTGCAAACGACAACAAAACTGTTCCTGCTGGCTACACTTATTTAGGTCAATTCATCGATCACGACATTACTTTTGATATCACTTCGCTGCAAGAAACGCTCAACGATCCTCTAGCGTTAAGAAACTTCCGCACCCCAATGCTTGACCTCGATAGTCTTTACGGTGCAGGTCCTGAGGTGCAACCATATCTTTATGAACTCGGAAGACCAGAGTTTTTCTTGATTGGACAAACGACTGAAAGCCCGACAGGAAGACAAGGCGAACAACTAGGCGTACTACCGAATGATATTCCCCGCGCACCGAGTATGCTAGGGCTACTCGGCGATCCTCGTAATGATGAAAATCTGATTGTTTCGCAATTACATCTTGCATTCCTTAAATTTCATAATAAGGTGGTGCAAGGAATTAAAGATGGCACAATTCAACAAGAGTCCCCAATTCGTAAGTCTGCATTTGAAGAAGCTAGAGATCTCGTTATATGGCATTATCAGTGGATTGTTCTCCACGATTTTCTTAAACGCATTCTCGACAACGAACAACTCGATCTTGTCCTCAAGCAAGGACCATCTTTTTACAAACCTACAGGCGATGCGTTTATTCCGCTAGAGTTTTCTGTTGCTGCTTATCGTCTTGGACATAGCATGGTACGCGCAGCGTATGACTACAACCGCGTTTTCACTTTTCTAGAAACAGATAGCAAACTTGCAAGTGCGACGCTACAACTTCTCTTTGAATTTACTGCTAAATCAGGAACAAGCGATACTGCACCAGGGCTTAATCCCACACTTCCGACAAACTGGGTAATTGATTGGCGCAGGTTTTTTGAAATTGACCCAAATGTACCAGCTGGTTTAAGCCGCAAATTAGATCCTTTACTTGTTGACCCTTTAAAAGATTTACCTAACGTTCCCGAACCGAAATCTTTAGCAGTCAGAAACTTACTACGCGGATTAAAAGTAGGTTTACCACCTGGTCAAAGTGTTGCCAAATTCATGGGATTTGATCCCTTAACACCTGCTGAGATTGCAACAGGGAAAGATGGAGAAGTCGCCAGAGAACATGGTTTTGATATTGAATCTCCATTATGGTACTACATTCTTAAAGAAGCAGAAATTCAAGGTAAAGGCGAACATTTAGGGCAAGTTGGTAGCCGGATTATTGCTGAAGTTTTTGTAGGATTACTTCAAAAAGATAGTAGTTCTTTCTTAGTTAGAAAACCTGACTGGAAACCAACGCTTCCTGCACAGCAGCAAGGAACATTTACGATGGCTGACTTATTCAGATTTGTTGGAGATATTAATCCGATCGGTGATTAATTAAGCGCTCAACATTAGAGCAAAGAGTAGGGTAAATTCCCTCTTGACCCTGCTCTTTCTTCAACAAATGCAATGTCTCATCATTATGAGTAATATCCAAAATTTGGCAGCATTGCTAAAAACTGTACAAAAAAAGAACTTCTGTAAAGCAAGAAATGAGCGTTTAAGACAGCAGATTGGAGAAACAGTATGGCTTTAATTGATGAAGTAAAACAAGTTTGCGATCGCCTAGCGTCTCAAGGATGGCGAGACTTACTTTTACAACATGGTTTAGATATTACTGCAACTGACTTACAGCAAGAACTTGCAAAAGAATTACCCTCAATTGATCGCACTCTTGCAGGATTTACCGACTTTGCATCCGATGGAATTCGCGGTATCGAACCAGGAAGCCCTGCACGCAGTTTGTTATATCACGCTTTGGCAAGTTCAGCGGTGCATCCTACAGGTAATAACTCTGAAACTTATCCGACTTTGGCAGAGTTGGATGCGATCGAAAACTACATCTATAGTCTCACGAATCGTCGTCTAGCCGATTTTCCTAACGCAGTTATTGCAGTCTTTGCGTATCAGTATCGTATTGCTGCACGGAGTCCGCATAGAATTCATGCAGATATGGCATTTTCGCGTACTGGAGTTGCGCGGGTGGGGACAACTGCGGCAAATTATAGTGCCTTTCGACGTAGTTTTTGGGTAGAATCTGAAGACCATCGCCTTGCGGTAATGCCTGCACGTTATGCAGCTTTTCTGGCGGAAGAACGTCTTTTGAGTGCTGAGGATGCCATTTTAGAAGAACAATCAGGCGATCGCACACAGCAATTTCTGTTTCCTATACATAAATTATTTCCTGGTGATGAATGCTTGCGCGATGTCAATATCACCCTAGAGTTTCTCGAATATCATCGCAATGAGAAACTACAGCGCGTACATACGCATGGTGGAATTCCTGTTTTAGATGGATTTGATATTAATCAAGCGCCATTTGTCCGCGATTCGCATAGTTCGCGTGACTTGGTAGAATTACAATCTGTCAACGCCTCAGTTTTACTCGTACCGCAGCCAACGCCACAGTTAGTTTATACCTCAACACAGCGAAATTCTGTAAGCAATCGTGATGAAATTGTTCGATTTCAGGTACCACCAGAAAACTTCAACAATCGATTTTGGACATCTTACCAAATTGCCGCAAATGGTCGAGGGCGAGAAGCACCGGAATACGTCAATATGCGACATTTGGTAGAAACAAGTGCGACAGGCGAGCAAAAATTAGTTGATTTGAATAAAGAAATTGCCTCAGAAGACGAATTTTTACAATTTCTTGCCCAAGGAGGGTATGAAGCCGCACACTTTAGCGATAATTCGTGTGATGGTTGCATTAGTGTCAACGTGAATGGTTTATCGAGAAATCTGGCTGTACGTCCAGCGTATTCTTTAGTCACTGCACCAGATTTCTTTCCGCTTGCAGATCAAATTGCAATTGAACGGTGGGTAGATAACTTTTTACCAACTTTACGCGATCACTTTAATCAAGGAGGACCATCGCCCTTATCCGAAGGAAGACAACCGCCAAATCCAGATTTACCTTTACCAGATAGTGAGACGAAAGCCTTTCAACGCGACGAAACGGCGATCGCTGCAATTGTTGGTAGCGCACCTCGTACTACTGATTTACCCGAACTCTTTCAACCTGATAGCTTAGTTAGTTTTCTTCCTGATGCAGCTTCTAATGTTTTTGCCCCTGGCTGGGATGTTTCTTTAGGACAAGATCGCCGAGGAAACTTCTACGCAGCTTATGGCTTGGGTAGTCCTTTTCCTGAAGATGCTAAACTTTGTGCGGCGCTAAATTCATTTTGGCCTGCGGTAGCGCCTGATGCTGCACGGACTTTCGCGATTCTTTCTGTACCGACAGCATTACCTTTACTCGATAGCGAACTTGGTTATCATCCACAGCATCCCCGCGTGAAAGCTGGAGAAGTCACCGCACAAAAAGGATGGGATGGCGAGTATGGTCCATTTTTTGAAGACTTTGATGGATTGTTTGTCAATTTTGCGAATAAAGACCGCTCTGATTATATTTCTAATACGCTTGCAGGGCAAATCCGCGTATCAGAACTTGCGCAGGTAGACAGTGCAGAACTCATTCGACGTATGGAAGCCTTACGCTTTTGCATTCGCGAGTTACCGCCAAATGATACAGTCAGTACGACTCAATTGTTACTCGTCGCTGCGGAAAAAATTGCCGATTGGACACAAAGAAGCGATCGCGCCCGATCGACATTGCAAGGTTCCGGCTATTTATACGTATTTGCCACAGTTCAAGGAAGCGAACAAATTACCAACGATGTCCGCCGCAAACGTCTGCGCGTGCGAAATCGTTTCACGTGTCAAATAACGCAAGATACTTTGTGTTGGCAACAAGACGACGGTGAATTTCGATGTGTATCAATGCTTAGCGAATAAATTCACTGCTAGACAAACGAAGTCCACCTTTGTGGACTGATTGCTAAAACTTTTAATAAAAAGTGTGCAGAGGACATCTACGATTCATGCATGATTTTCAATGAACCGATCTGAAGAAACAATTGATGTACTCATTCTCGGTGCGGGACCCGCAGGCACAGCAACCGCGATACAATGCGCTCAAGCTGGACTTGATGTCACAATTGTTGAACGCGAACAATTTCCGCGCGATCGCCCTGGAGAAACACTGCACCCAGGAATTGAACCTTTACTACAACAACTCGGCGTTGCTGAACAAACATTAACTCCTGACTTACTACGTCATCCAGGAATTTGGGTGCAATGGGCGCGATCGCAATTTGTCCGCTTTGGTCAAGATGATGCAGAGGTATGGCGTGGTTTTCAGATATGGCGTGCTGATTTTGATGCTGCTTTACTCAACCATGCTAAAAAGTTAGGAGTTAAAGTACGACAACCCTGCGGTGCTAAAGCACTACTTCTACGTGCCAATCGAGTTGTAGGTGTAAAAACATCGCTGGGCGCTTTATATGCAACCTTTGTTGTTGATGCAACTGGTAGTCACCACTGGCTAGCGCGTCAATTAAAATTACCAATTACGTACTATAGCCCGCGTTTAATTGCCCGCTACGGTTACGCTACAGGAGTTTCCCAATCTTCACCCGCGATCGCCGCAGATAATCAAGGTTGGACATGGACAGCCCAAGTACGCCCTCAACTGTATCAATGGACGCGACTATCCTTCAACCAACCCATCGATAAACACTGGATTCCCCCAGAAGCCCAACTGCAACTCATTAAAACCAACGCCGCCGACGTCACCTGGCGCATCGTCGAACAGCCAGCAGGTAAAGGTTACTTCCTCGTTGGCGATGCAGCATCCGTACTCGATCCAGCCGCTTCCCACGGTGTCCTCAAAGCCATTATGTCCGGTATGATGGCAGGACACATGATTACCCAAATTCTCAACCACACACAACCCGAAAACATCGTCACTCAAGCCTACAATCACTGGCTACAAACCTGGTTCCACCACGACATCAAAAAACTCAAACAACTCTACGCCACCCTACCAACCCCCCCTCAATGGCTCTAAATCCTTTGTGTCCTTTGCGTCTCTGTGGTTCGTTACACCATCATCGCCTGCTGACGCAAACTCGCAATCGTTGCGATCGCATATTCTCCCACGCGCTCAATTTCCTCCTCGGTATTAAATCGTCCAATTCCAAACCGAACCGACGCATAAGCTAAGGTTTCAGAATGTCCCAACGCCATCAAAACGTGCGAAGGTGCAATTTTTGCCGAAGAACACGCCGCACCTGAAGAAACCGCCATCACAGGCTGCAATCCGAGTAACAGCGCTGCACCATCCACACCCTCAACCGAGATATTCAAATTTCCTGGTAATCTTTGCGTAGGATGCCCATTTAGGTGAATTCCAGGAACTTGACTCAACTTTTGCCACAACTTATCCCTTAACATTGTCAAGCGCTGTGTTTCCGTTGCTTGTTCGGCTAAGGCAATTTCTACCGCCTTCGCGAATCCAACAATCTGCGGTGGATACAAGGTTCCCGATCGCATTCCGCGTTCGTGTCCCCCACCGTGTAACTGTGGCGCAAGTTGGACTCTAGGATTGCGCCGCCGTACGTATAATGCGCCAATACCTTTAGGGCCATAAACCTTGTGTGCAGTCATTGATAATAAATCAATTTTCATCGCCTGCACATCTAGCGGAATTTTACCAATTGCTTGCGCAGCATCAGTGTGAAATAGAACATTGCGATCGCGGCACATTTGCCCAATTTCTGCCAAAGGCTGCAACACGCCAATTTCATTATTTGCCGTCATCACAGAAACTAATACCGTATCAGGGCGAAATGCTGTTTCTAATTCAGTTAAATCGATTAATCCGTCGTTTTGTACTGGTAACAATGTGATTTCAAAACCAAGCGATCGCAAATACTCACACGGGTCAAGCACTGCATTATGTTCGGTTTGTACCGTAATAATATGCCGCCCTTTTTGAAAGTAAGCTTCAGCAACTCCTTTAATCGCTAAATTATTCGCCTCTGTCGCCCCGCTAGTAAAGATAATTTCTTCGGGTGTTGCAGCGATCGCCTCTGCTAAAATATTCCGTGCTTGTTTAACCGCCGCCTCTGCTTCCCAACCATAAAGATGACTTGTGCTCGATGGATTGCCAAAGCGTTCTGTAAAGTATGGTAACATTGCGACTAACACACGCTCATCTACAGGCGTAGTTGCATGGTTATCTAAATAAATCGGGCGATGAACCATATTTCCTAACTTAATACTTGTCTTATATTTTTCAATATACCGAGAACTTTATATAACTCATTTTCACGCTTAAGCAGCGTCAACTGCTCAGATAGTGCATACTGAAGAATGTCTTGTTTAAGAAGCTTGAGAAATATAAATTCACTACCGTTTGTAACTAATCCGAATACCGGATTTTCTGGATATGGGCTGCTTAGCATATAAGCTAGAGCTTGCGATATTGCTATATACAAAGAAAATACAGTACTCTTTGATTCAATAACAAGTAACCAAAACTGTTGCTTTAAAACTAAGACATCAATTTTACCTTTTACAACTTCTCCTTCATCTTCTTGTCTGATTTCTATAGATTCTTCAGTTTCTACATAAAAAGGAGGACGATAAAAACCTGCCAAATCAAGTAATGGTGATAACACTACCATTTTTACCAATTCTTCAGAAATCGGACGTTGTTTAGCCAGATTTAAGTAGTTTGATTTTACTCTATTTAGATAGCATTTTTCTTGCTCATTAGGTTCTACATAGTGTTCTAATAAGCATTCTGCAAAGAATTGTTCTTCATTAGAGAGTTGAAGACCAAACTTTTCCTCTAAGTAAGCAATGCCAATATTACGAGATTGAATAACTTGAATCATTTTCTTGACAAGAAAAAATATTATCTTAAGTTGTGTTATCTTTTAAAGAGTATGTTATGTACATCTGAAAATTAACTAAGTATTGATATTTAAATTATAGAAGACATAGTTGAAATGAGCAAAAATATGCAGCGTGAATTCGCTAGCCGTGATGAGTTAGTTGCCTACTTACGCGAACAATTCCCAGAAGCAGCACGTGACAATCATATTTCTCAAATTGTGGGAGGACGAAAAGCCGCAGAAACAGCATTAGAAAAAGTCGATGCAGCCCAGTATACTAAATCGCGAAATTTTTTAACAGGTGCAGTGACAAAGCTTTCACCATATATTCGTTATGGAGTTCTCAGTTTAGCTGAAATTCGAGACTATGTTTTGCAAAAAGTGAAACATCAAGATGAAGCAACAAAACTCATTAATGAACTAGGTTGGCGTGATTATTGGCAGCGATTGTATGTCAAGTTAGGTAATGGTATTTGGGAAGATCAAGAACCTTATAAAACTGGCTACAAAGTAGAAGAATATCAACAAGAATTACCCGAAGATATTGCGCATGGAACGAGTAAACGGGTGTGCATCGATAGCTTTAGCCGCGATTTAAGGGAAATTGGCTATTTACATAATCATATGCGGATGTGGCTAGCAGCATACATTGTGCATTGGCGGCGTGTGCGTTGGCAAACTGGCGCAAAGTGGTTTTTAGAACATCTTTTAGACGGCGATCCAGCGAGTAATAATATGTCATGGCAGTGGGTTGCAAGTACTTTTAGTCATAAGCCGTATTATTTCAATCGCGAGAATTTAGAACGCTACACCGAAGGAGTGTATTGTCGTCAATGTCCTTTATATGGTAGTTGTGACTTTGAAGGCAGTTATGAAGAGTTAGAGCAACGGTTGTTTCCTAAAGGAGAGTTTAGTAACAACCGTGGTAGTCAAAGTTGGCAACGGGGGAAAAAGGGGCGACGAGTTAGGAGTTAGGAGGAAGTGAAAGAGTGATTCGTAATGAGTGACTAGTGGCTAGTGAAGAGAAGTGCATAATTGCTATGTTAATGAACTTATCGAACCCAAATTTTTAGGGCTATATCAGCTAAATGTTCAGCACGCTTTTTAATTTCTTCTTCGTTCCAAGCGCTGATGTTTTTGAAATACTGGTTTAAGGTCACGTTGCTAGCAGTCAAGAGCGATCGCTTTTCAGCAAAACTTTTATTAGAGAGTTCAGAATTATAACCTGTTAGTGTTAAATTACCTAAATTATGTATCCATTCTTTATGAATTTTACTGTAGTTAGCACCTAAATCTGCTTGCCATTGCTTATTTAAAGTTTGAGGCATAATATGCTCTAAATTCAAATTTTCAAAATTGACTTGTTCTTTAGTTAACGTGGCTTCAATACTTTCTAGTAGTAGCTTAACTCTATCATTTAGTCCAGAAGTTTTACTGTATAAAGTGTTTTGAATAAGTGCTTCACGAAATTTTGCATCTTCTGGAAAAATTTTAGTAGTTTTAAAGCTTCTGAGAGTTTGACGTAAGCCTTCAACTAAATTGTTGGGTTCTTTTTCTTTCACATCATTATATAAATCATTGAAAACTGTACCCAGCGCTCTAGTAGAGATTCCTGTTAGCCAACGCCGGACAAAATAGGACTCTAAATATCTTATAATTTGCTCAAACTCTGCTAGCGATATTTTTCCTTCTTCATAATCTCGATATACGTTGAGTAAGAATATGTGACAAGTAGTAAAATCTAGCCTTTTGAGTCGTTTGAACCATCGCTTTAAGCTATCATTGGGCTCTTCATTTTCAAAGTTGAGGCGTAAGTAATAATTAGCAAACTGAATGATTTCTTCGAGTTGACTTATGACAGTTGCTTGAGATGAATCAAATTTTTGTTTTATTGCTTTGTAGACTTCCTTTTGACTAATCGCATTACCATCTTTACGCAGGTAAAACCAAAAGGCATTTGTTAATTCATTGGCAAAGTCATCTCCTGTATAATGCTTGAATTTTGATTGTAAGGGCAACCAAAGATTTTTATATACCACTTCTTGTTCGTGAGCAGGTATTTTCATAAAAATATAATTTCGCACCAGGTCTATTTGACTTAATTCTTCTCCTTTGTTATTGAGGCTTTCAAAAATAAGATAAGGGTTATCGTCCTCATCAGAGGTAATATTAACCAATAAAATTTGTTCTAGAAGAATCGCTTTGAATTTGTTGAGATCTAGTATGTTACCGTCCTCAAGCCCTGGTTTTTTAAACTTTGCTTCAAAAAAATTATAAGCTTCATAGATTAATCCTACTTTATTTATATCTTTAACTGTTTTTGCTGTAATAATGCTTTGATAAACTTCGCGATCGCTTTGTGTCGGCAATACCTTATAAATATCATTATCCTTCTTAAATTTGTTAATTAAATACAACTCCTGAACTTCGTTTGCTATAACTTTGTCAGTTTTTTTGAGATAGTTTCGCAAAACTGCTAGAATAATTGTTAGTGTTGTTAAGCGTTGTTGTCCATCGATGACAACAAATGGTGAAATTCCGTCTGCGGTACCAGGTACAGCTTGAGTTACTATTGGGCCTAGAAAATAATAGCCTTTGATTTCTTCTCTGTAGAGACTCATTAAGTCTTCCCACAGTATTTCCCAGTTTTCCTTTTTCCAAGAGTACGATCGCTGAAAAAGTGGAATTTGAAATTGTTTAGTACCTTCTAGTAAGTTACGGAGTGTTGTTTCGGAAGCTTTCATTCTGACTCAACATTACAGATTATTCTATTCAAGAATAATGAGCCTGGTAGAAAAATAAAGCCTAACTCCAGATGGATTTGTACTAAAAAAGCTGATGAGCTATACTCTTCTTATTTTCGCGAGCCTCGGTATCTAATATCGCGTTTTAATACGTAATTCTTAGCAAATTGAGGGATATCGCCACGATGTACCATAACAATAACTGTATCGCCGATTTCAAGCAATATTTCGTGTTTGAAAAGACATTAATTGCATCATCAGGAAGTACAGTCGCTAAAGCTTTAGCGCGTTGGATACCAACAGCGTATAATATGGTTTCATCTGCTGCATTGCCATGTTTGACAAAATAACCTTTGGCTTCGGCTTTCGCGTCGGCGATCGCCATTACTATCAATCACCAGCTGCACAATACCACCGACGATGAACACTACCGACGTGTAGCCTGCGACAATGACCAAAATTGTAAAAACTCGTGTGCTGGTGAGGTAATTGGTCGTACTTCGCCATAGCCTACACCAAAAATGGTGATAGCTGACATATACACTGCATCTAAGAGACTCCAGCCCGCTAGCACATATCCCATCACCGCAATGATAATGGTGGAGACAAATGCGATCGCGCAAGCGCACTACCGAAGGTAATCGCGCCGAGAATAATATTCCTAAACGAGCTTTTCATTAGGATTGAAGTAAATGTAGCGAAATTCTCGTCTACTAAAGCAAAAAAATACGTTTTTAAGCATCATCTATTCAATAGCAGCTAATGGCATAATTTTCTAGCTACTACAAATACTCTTTCAGAATTTGAATGAATCAACCGATTATTTGGGTACACGGTGATTGTCTCAGTCCATACAATCCTGCGCTTAAAGCTTACGCAAATGCACCAGCGATTTGGGTTTGGGATGACGCCCTGATTGCAGAATGGCAATTAAGCCTCAAACGCCTAACTTTTATCTACGAGTGCTTACTCGAATTACCCGTAACCATCCGGCGCGGCGATGTCGCTACCGAAGTGATGGCGTTTGCGCAAGAACACAATGCTAACCTTGTTGTCACCGCCGAAAGCCCTAGCCCGCGCTTTGATGCGATTTGTGATGAAATTGAAAAATCGATGTCATTAGAAGTGCTAGCTATCGAACCCTTCTTAAACTACGACGGCTATATCGACCTTAAGCGTTTTTCTCGTTACTGGAAAGTTGCCGAAAAGTATGTATTTCGGTAATCGATGGTAATAAAACAGTTAGCTTGACAAAAGCTAATAGCTACTAATATACACTTACATGAATGTTCCTATTAAGCAGTATGCCAAGCTACTAGGTGGCTACTTAAAGCCGCAGCAAGGGCGCGTTGCGTTGTTTGCGGTTGCATTGCTGACAAGTATTGGCTTACAAGTTCTGAGTCCGCAAATTCTAGGCTATTTTATTGATACTTCAATTGCTGGTGCATCTGGGCAAGTTTTATTTATTGCTGCATTACTTTTCATTGGTGCTGCATTCTTAACGCAGTTATTATCAGTTGTTGCGACTTATCTAGGCGAAAACGTTGCTTGGACTGCGACTAACGCGCTTAGAGCAGATATTGTAGAACACTGCATTCAATTAGATTTATCGTTCTATAAATCACGCACATCGGGTGAGTTATTAGAAAGAGTGGATGGTGATGTGAATGTTTTGTCGCGCTTCTTTTCGCAATTAGCAATTCATACATTAGGTAATGGCATCCTCTTAGTAGGTATTTTAGTCGCACTGTTTTTCGAGAATTGGTTAGCAGGCGTAAGCTTAACGCTATTTTCGCTCGTTGCCTTGACAATATTGTTAAGTTTACATTCTTTTGCAGTAGCACCCTGGACAACTTATTTGCAAATTAGTGCAGAATTCTTTGGCTTTATTGGAGAACACTTAGTCGGAAGAGAAGATATTCGCGCTAATGGTGCTGTTAGTTATGTGATGCGGCGTTTCCATCAAATTTTGCAGCGCTGGCTACCAGTCTACCAAAAAGCTCGCTTTACAAGTACGATCCTCTGGTCTACGTCGGTTGGTTTATTCACCATTGGAAATGCGATCGCCCTCGCAGTAAGTGCGTATCTATGGAATCAAAACGCAATCACTATCGGCAGTGCTTACCTGATTTTTCACTACACTAACTTACTCAATCAACCAATCGAACGCATTCGCGAAGAACTTGAAGAATTGCAACAAGTCGAAGCGAGTATTCACCGCATCCGCGAACTTTTGCAAGTACAGTCGCGATTAAGTGCAGGAGGCGATCGCCCTCTTCCCCAAGGCGCGCTATCGGTAGGGTGCGAACAGGTTTGGTTTACTTACGAATTAGCACAGCAAACACCTTCAAATTACCTCACGCCTCAAGAGTGGACACTCCATGACATCTCGTTTTACCTTCCTGCGGGTCAAATTCTGGGTTTGTTAGGGCGCACAGGTAGCGGTAAAACCACATTAGCGCGGCTGTTATTACGGTTTTACGATACGCAATTAGGTTGCATTCGTTTGGGGGATGTGGCGATCGCCCAAACACCACTTACAACACTACGACAACGTGTTGGTTTAGTCACGCAAGATGTGCAACTTTTCCAAGCGAGTGTGCGTGATAATCTCACCTTTTTTGATTCTACAATTTCCGACGCTCAAATTCGGCAGACGCTAGAACTATTAGGACTTGGAACTTGGCTGCGATCGCTTCCTGATGAGCTTGATACTCAACTAGATTCTAATAGCGGTGGACTCTCCGCAGGACAAGCACAACTACTTACTTTTGCCCGCGTTTTTCTCAAAAACCCTGGTTTAGTCATTCTTGATGAAGCATCTTCTCGCCTCGATCCGATCACCGAACACTTAATTGAACAAGCTGTCGATAGATTACTCAACCGCTGTACAGGAATTATCATTGCCCATCGTTTACAAACGGTACAGCGCGCCGATCAAATCTTGATTTTGGATCGAGGACGCATCCTAGAGTACGGCGATCGCCAAAGTTTACTCGATAACCCGCATTCGCATTTTTCTCGATTATTAAAGGCAGGAACTACAGATTTTTTGGTGTAGCCTGGCGACTAAAGTCGCGGCTGAAAAACTAAGTCCACTTACGCGGACTCATAAAACTAGCTCTTTTCTGACGTATTATCAGGAGTTAATGCAAATAATTAGCGTTTATCATAATAAGAATTCTTTGGCTAGCTGAAGACTTATCTTGATTTTGTTGGAGATCGCTTGATGCGTTTAATACTTTCAGATGCAGATTGGGGTGAATTGTGGCAAGAAGAGACAACAGCGATCGCGCCATCCGATTTCTCTGAACAAGTCTGCAAATTTTCTGGGCAATTTGGTAGGGGAAATGATCGCTATATTCCGCTACGCAATGGATTGTACTTAATTATTTGCGATTATCAACTGTGGCAAGATGTCACTTTAGATAGCCAATCTTATTATACTTACCCAAATAGTCTTTGTATCAGCTTTGTCGTTTCGGGAACGGTGAGAACGATTCACCATGCATTAACGGACTACATTTTTGAAGTGCCTGGAAAAAACCACATAGAATTTATGCCTGAAGGCAGAGAAACTGAAGATTGGTCGGCGGGCGATCGCATTATTAAAATCCGAGTGGGCATTACAACAGAAGCGCTGCGGACAATGAGCCATGATTCCGTTACTACCTTGCCCAAAGAACTAAGACTACTCGCTGAAGAACAAGAATTACCACCTTTCTATCGCCTGGAAACAACTACCCCTGAAATGCATATAGCGCTACAACAGATCTTAAATTGCCCTTATCAGGGATGGACGCGTCAGTATTATTTAGAAAGTAAAGCATTAGAATTACTCATTTTGTGGTTAACCCAAGCATCTAAACTTGACAAAACACCGAAAATATGTAGTCTTTCTTCTAGTGATATTGATTGTCTTTATCGAGCAAAGGATCTTTTAACCTGTAACTTAAGGCAACCGCCTTCATTGTTGGAATTAGCGCGGCAAGTTGGTTTGAATGACCGCAAGTTGAAGCAGGGTTTTCGTCAAGTGTTTGGTACAACAGTTTTTGGCTATTTGCACGATCGCCGAATGCAGCAAGCACAACAGTTACTTATTGCAGGGCAGATGAATGTTAAAGAAACAGCGCGATTAGTCGGTTACGCCAGTCAGAGTTCGTTTAATGCAGCATTTAAGAAAACATTTGGTGTGAATCCCAAAGCGTTACAACGAGGAGTAAAGCAGTAACTGCGTATACTAAAGCTAGATGATAACAGCATCAGGAGTAGCACAATGACTCAAACAGCAACTGGGCAAGTGCGGTGGACGATCGCTGATGTCGATCTGCTAGCAGCAGATGAGTGGAAGCGCTACGAAATCATCGATGGGGAACTATTTGTGACGAGAGCACCGCATTGGGGACATCAGGATACAGCAGGCAATATTCATGCAGAATTACGTACATGGTCACAATCTACTAAACAAGGTAAAGCAGTGCCAACACCTGGAATCATTTTTACTGAGACAGATAGTGTAATTCCGGATGTCGTGTGGATTAGTAGCGATCGCCTTGCTGTGTTGCTTGATGAGGCAGGTCATTTGACAGGCGCACCTGAGTTAGTTGTGGAGGTGCTGTCACCAGGAGTCACGAATGAACGTCGAGATAGAGAAGCAAAACTAAAACTTTATTCGATTCAGGGAGTTCAGGAATATTGGATTGCCGATTGGCGTTTAAAGCAGGTAGAAGTTTATCGCCGAGATAATGCGCAGTTGACGTTGGTGATGACGCTATTGGTTGGCGATGAAATCACTTCGCCATTGTTACCTAATTTTTGTTGTGCGATCGCGCGCTTTTTTGCTTGAGAAACCTTTGATTGGAAGCGATGCTATAAAAAGTCCGGCTGAAATAAAAAAAAGTCCTGTTGGAACAATTTGCGATCGCGCATTGCCTGTCCACATCCTGTAATCTTGTTTGCAAAAGATTATCAACTAAGAAGAGGTATTCTTACTCCTTCAAGGTGTGTGGAGCAATGCGAAGTCAACAGTATCAACTCATTTGGATCGCGAGTGCCTTTTCAATCCTTATTGTTTCTCCAAGCTGGGCAAGTGAAGCGGTAGAAACCCAGTATCAGGACTCAACGTCATCTCAAGAAGTTCTTGCACTCAATGAATTTGAACAACCTGCAACAACGTTAGACGAATGGCGCGATCAAATCGCTCAAACCACAATTGTGCCAATTACCGGAATTCGGCTAAGTGCAACCGATGCGGGTGTTGAGGTCATTTTAGAAACCGCAGACGGGCAATTGTCTGAACCATCAACTTCTGTCGTAGACAATACCTTGATTGTCGAGATTCCCAATGCGGTTCTGGCGTTACCGGAGGGTGACGAGTTCCAGCAAACTAGTCCAGCAGAGGGAATAGCGTTGGTTTCAGTCACCAGATTGCCGAATAACCGTGTTCGTGTCGCAATTACTGGGGCGAATGCACCCCCGACAACAGAAGTGAGGATGGAAGCGCAACGTTTGCTGCTGAGTGTAGCCCCAGGAACTGAAACAGACGTGGCACAAGATGAAGATGCCATTCAAGTCGTGGTGACAGGAGCGCAAAATAGCTATTTCCCCAGCGATGCTACAACTGCAACGAGAACCGATACACCGCTCAGAGACATTCCTCAATCTATTCAAGTGGTGCCGCGCCAAGTTTTAGAGGATCAGGCAGTGACTAATCTGCAAGAAGCAACTCGTAACGTCAGCGGAGTCGTTGAAGGAAATACATTTGCAAATACCCAGGATCGGTTTATTATTCGAGGGTTTCAACAGGGATTCCAACTAGGTAGTACCTTGCGAGACGGATTTCGATTCAACTCAAACTTCAACGGAGTACGAGATCCTGCCAATATTGATCGAATAGAAATTCTCAAAGGTCCAGCTTCTGCGATCTTTGGCGGTGCAATCGAACCAGGTGGACTGATCAACATCATTACCGAACAGCCTCTGGAAGAACCGTTTTACTTAGCCGAGCTACAAGTGGGAAGTTTTGGGTTTGTTCGCCCCACAATTGATTTATCGGGTCCGTTGAACACAGATCGAACCTTGCTTTATCGATTAAACCTGGCATATGAGCGAGGCGATGGGTTTCGTGACTTTGATCAGGAAATTGAGCGTGTTTTTGTTGCTCCAGTGATTTTATGGCGAATTGGCGATCGCACAGATTTAATCCTGGAGTTGGAGTATCTCAACGATGAGCGCCCTTTCGATCGAGGGCTACTTGCTATCGGTGATGATATTGTGAATATTCCATTTGATCGGATTTTAGGGGAACCAGATGATATCGCTAGAAACGAAGAGTTCTCTATCGGCTATCGTCTAGAGCATCGGCTGAGCGAGGATTGGACAATTCGGAATGCATTTCGGTTTACAGATGCTTATCAACCAAATCGCAGGGCTGAACCAAACAGTTTTGATGAAGGCACAGGTATTCTGACTAGAACTTGGGAAGATCAGGAATATTTCGTCAATGGGTATACCCTGCAAACCAATGTTATCGGTGAATTTTCTACTGGTTCAATTGGACATACGTTGCTATTTGGAGTTGATCTAGAACGGCAGGCATACGATTCTGAAGCATTTAGCACAGATGCCCTCAGCATCAATATTTTTGATCCAAACTATGGCACTGCGGCTCGTCCCCAACAAGACGAATTTCCAACCGAAGCCGGAATATTCAACGAACAAATCGATCTACTGGGAATCTATCTCCAAGATCAAGTTACGCTCCTTGATAACTTGAAGTTACTCGTAGGTGGTCGATTCGATATCGTAGATCAACGAACTAAACTGGGAGGCAGCTTTGGCGAGAGTGAGTCTCAGCAACAAGATGAAGCATTTACACCACGAATCGGTATTGTTTATCAACCCATTGAGCCATTGTCTCTCTATGCCAGCTTTAGCCAGTCGTTTGCGCCTAATTCTGGCAGAACGGTTGATGGCTCTATTCTTGAACCTGTGCGAGGGACACAATATGAAATTGGTATGCGGGGTGAGTGGTTTGATGGCAGACTCATTACTAACTTGGCAGCCTACCATTTAACTCGGAGTAATGTAGCTGCAACCGATCCAGATAATCCGGATTTTAGTATTGCAATTGGAGAGCAACGAAGCCAGGGAGTAGAATTCGATGTGATTGGAGAAATTCTTCCTGGTTGGAATGTGATTGCGTCTTATGCCCATACGGATGCTGAAATCACTAGAGATAATAGCCCACGCGAGGGTAATCAGTTATTTGGCGTGCCAGAGAATGCAGCGAGTCTATGGAGTACTTACGAGATCCAGTCCGGTGATTTACAGGGATTAGGCTTTGGTCTAGGGCTATTCTTTGTCGGTGAACGCCAGGGTGATGTTGATAACTCGTTTCAAGTTCCTAGTTATGTCCGCACAGATGCTAGTCTTTTTTATCGAAGAAATAATTGGCGAGCGGCAATCAATGTTAAAAACCTATTTGATGTCAATTACATTGAATCTGCTGCCTTTAGAACAGCGATTAATCCTGGTTCACCGTTCACGATTCTAGGAACAATATCAGTGGAGTTTTAGTATTTAAAGATGTTGAGCCAATCACGATGGAGAAGCTGCAATGTTTTCCTTAAGTATTGTTCAAGACGGTTCCCTCTTAGCTTGTTCATACTCGCTATCTGTATCGTCTGCCTCATTTCAGCTTGTATTCATCCGTCATCTTCTGATCGCTCATCCCTAACCTCATCAGCAACTTCATCGAACTGCCGAATGGTTCACCATTCAATGGGCGAAACCTGTGTTCCATTGATGCCGCAGCGAGTGATCGCATTAGATAGTGTGGGAAATGCTTTAGCGTTAGGTATTGTGCCTGTCGGCAGTTGGATTGATCCGCACGTTTCATCCTATCTAAAAGATAAAGTTTCAGGCATTGAGCATATTTTCTCTGCTGGAAGCCCCAATCTTGAAAAGATTCTTACATTGAATCCGGACTTGATTTTGGGGAGTTCATATCAGCGCGCAATCTATGAACAATTAACGCAAATTGCGCCTACTATATTAGCTGAATACCAAACCAACGAAGATTGGAAACGTGTCTTAATGAAACAAGCTGAGGCGCTTGGAAAGCTCCAGAAAGCTGAGCAGATCATGTCAGATTATGATGCTCGAGTAACGCAATTCAAAACTCGGATGGGAGATAATCTGAAACAGATCAAAGTTTCAGTCGCTCGAATTTATCCAGAAGGATTTGCGCTATATACCAATGATGGATTTGCATCTACTATTTTGCGAGACGCAGGATTAAACTATCCGTCCTTACAAGATCGCTATCGAAACGCAATAGTTTCAAGAGAGCGCATTCAAGACATTGATGCAGATGTTGTTTTTATTTGGTCTTATAGCAATAGTGCAGCAATTAATCAAGAAACTCAATCGACCTTAAAACAGCTAAAAAATGATCCACTCTGGTTACAACTTCATGCTGTTCAGCAGGGGAGAGTTTATAAAGTGCCCAGCTATTGGATTGGAGACAGCATTTTAGAAGCGAATGCGATTGTCGATGATTTGTTTAAGTATCTTGTTGAAGCAGAAAGAGAACTCAAAAGATGAAAATTTACAGCCAGTAGCCAATAGCAAACAATTGATTACTAATGCTCAATACCCAATAGCTAGCCATGACACAAGTCGATATTTTAAGAAAATGCCGATATTGTTCCGAGGTTTCCAAAGCCAATGGGGAAGATCCGATCGGCTCTGCTGGGAACTACGATCATTTCCTCTTTTTTGAAATGCCAGAACCCTGGTCAGAAAATTTTATCTATGAGCATCCCCAGCTCGGTGTCATTCATGCAATGACGAAAGCCCTGCTCTTGACGCAGGGTATCCGTGCTCGAGTGATGGCGATCGCACCCGATTACAACGACTCCAACACTAATCAAACTCGCGTATTGCATTATCAACGCCCAACTAGGAAATTTGCCAGATTTGAGAAACGGGAATTTTTGATTCCCCATGAAGAGATGATGTCATTGGCGATCGCACTTTTGAAACAACCCGATGAATTATCTCAATTTGATGCTTATCGACAACAAACCAGCCACATTCGAGACATGATGCTGTGTACGCATGGCAGCTACGATCTTGCCTGCGGTCGGTTTGGCTATCCGCTTTATCGCCAGTTGCGTTCTGAATATGCAGCTAATTGTGACCAATTGCGAGTATGGCGCTGTAGTCATCTTGGTCCACACAACTTTGCGCCGCTGCTTGTTGACTTTCCAGAAGGACGCTACTGGGGACGCCTGAAATCTGAAATTTTACCGCTATTGGTACGGCGTAATGGTTCAGTTGCTGAACTTTGTCCTTTCTATGTTGGCTGGGCTGGAATAAGTTGGGCTGAACAAATTGCTGAACGCGAGATCTGGATGCAAGAAGGCTGGGACTGGATTAACTACCTTAAGACCGGAAAAACATTAGCAATCGACCTTTCAGACGAAGACTATCCTGACTGGGCAGAGGTTCGCATCGATTTTACCTCAGTTGATGGTCATTCTGGTGCGTACGAAGCCCGAATTGAAGCGAAAGGCACGGTTAAAACGATGTGGACTTCAGGAAAAGACCAACCGCTGTGGGAAGTGAAGCAGTATCATGTTACTCGCTTAGATAAAGTCGTTAAGTCACAAATTATGAGTTGACGAGAATCAAATCTGTTTTCCTTACTTAGGGACTTCTTCTTAACTGCCAAATTACTGACTGGGCAAGATAAATGCTTGCGCAGAAAATATATCATTTTATAGCTGTAAAAAGTATCAGTTCGCTAATGCCACAAAAATGACCTGTCACTAACACAAACATAAAAATGTGAAGTATGGCGATTGCCTCGTCCTTATCTGAATGAAAAACTCTGTTTCTATTTGGCAACTTCTCTGGCGGATGATTCTTTATACGCCAAGACTTTATTTAGCAGACACCTTCCTGTGGCTGTTCATCATGGGATTACCCGCGATTCCAGGCTTGCTTGTCCGCGAATTTTTTGATACTTTCACCGACAAGTCACAACTCAACTTATCTCCGCAAACACTTATTGCCTTATTATTAGCAACAGGGTTAGCGAGAATTTTGGCAATTTTTTCAGGTCGCGTGACCAAAACTCAGCATCGGTTTACAATGAGTTCGCTGCTACGCCACAATCTCCTATCACAGTTGCTACAACGTCCAGGCGCGCAACCTTTAAGTACAGAGCGTGAAGTTGATACGGTATCTGCTGGAGAAATCTTAAGTTATTTTCGCGAAGATGCGAACCAAGTTGAAGATAACGTCGTTGGTACAAATGAAATTTTAGGCGAAGGCGTATTTGCGCTAGTTGCGTTGGCGATCCTTTTCAGCGTCAATGTGTGGTTAACTTTGTTTGTGTTTCTGCCCTTGGTGGCGATCGCAATTATCATTCAACGCGCTGAAACTCGCATTAAACGCTATCGTCGTGCGAGTCGCCAAGCAACGCAAAACGTGACAGGATTAATCGGTGAAATCTTCAGTTCGGTACAAGCTATTCAAGTCGCTGGTGCGGAACAACCTGTACTAACGCGGTTTCGGCAACTCAATCAACAACGGCAGCGATTAATGGTACAGGATCAAGTGTTTAGCGCGATCCTAAATTCGATTTTACAAAATCTTGTCAGTATCGGTACAGGGTTAATTTTGTTGATGATTGCGCTATCAAGAAATGCGATCGCAATCAGTGTGGGAGACTTCGCGCTGTTTGTTTACTACTTATCATTTGTTACTGAATTTATCAGTTCCTTGGGAGGTTTTCTCGCTCTATCCAAACAAACTAAAGTATCTTTTGAGCGCATGGGTTCGTTGGTACAAGAAGATGGTGTCCTTGATGCAACGAATCTCGTTGCACCTCAACCGTTGTATTTGGATAACCTCTGGGGGCAAAAACCTCAGCTACCATTAATCGTGCAACCCTACCGCGATGAGCGGAGTTATCTTCATGAATTGAAGGCAGTTAATTTAACATATTTCTACCCTGGTACAAATCGGGGAATTATTGACATAAACTTAACTCTACAACGCGGTAGCATTACTGTCATTACTGGTCGTATTGGTGCTGGTAAAACGACACTGCTACGCGTACTACTTGGGTTATTACCGAAACAAGCTGGCGCAATTTATTGGAATGGAAAAGAAGTTACAAACCCTGCTAATTTTTTTGTACCGCCTCGCAGTGCTTATACACCACAAGTTCCGCAGCTATTTAGCGGGACTCTTCAAGAAAATATTACGCTGGGATTACAACAAGGAAACATCGAACAAGCGATCGCGCTAGCAGCTTTTGACCGCGACCTTGCCACCATGCCAGAAGGACTAGAAACTGTCATTGGTAACAAAGGAATGCGTCTTTCTGGAGGACAGCTACAACGTGCAGCCGCAGCGCGGATGTTTGTCCATCAACCAGAATTACTCGTCTTTGACGATCTTTCTAGTGCGCTGGATATAGAAACTGAACAACTTGTCTGGTCGCGTCTATTTGCTGCGAGCAATCAAGATAAAATAGCAGAATGTGTATGGCAACCCACTTGTCTTGCAGTTTCGCACCGTCACGCTGTCCTCCGCCGTGCTGACAATATTATTGTGCTTGCAGCAGGTAAAGTTGTAGCCGAGGGAAAATTTGACGATATCAAGTCTGACGTTGGTAGTCCTGAATAATTATGGATAGAGAGTAAGTTGTACTTCTAACCATGCTATATACTACAGCTGAAGATAGGATTTTGGCGGCGTAGCAACCATAGTGCCTCTTCTACTAGCGTGGGTATGGGTTATACCAAATCGGGATCAATTCCCAGTTCTCGTAACCTGGCGGCTAACCGTTCTGCTTTACTTTGTGCAGCTTGTCTAGCGGCTTCTGCTTCTGCGTGACTCAGAAGTTTTTCACCTGTCGCAGGATTGTAAAAACGAAGTTCCCCTTGTTCTAGATGGAGTTCTAAACCCAAAACCTTACTGGTAATTGACAAGCCGCCATTGGGTAAGGTTGTTGCAGGTAACAGGAAATAATTTCCATCAATGAGTTGGTAGCCCTGGAGAGGTGGCTCTAGATAATCGGCGCTGGGGTCATATTGAAAGTATTCGGACACACCCCAGAAGGCGTAGAGTCCTCGCTTAATGCCCTGATCTTCACTCACCGTAGAGCGAGACGTAATTTCCAAAATAAAATCGGGATATTGGTTGTTTTCCTGCCAAACTTTATAGGATGAGCGTTTGCCTTTGGGACGATTCAGGACAACAAATACATCTGGAGAAACGCAGGCTTTAGGGTTGCCCTCTTCATAGTAAATTAGCAAGTTGCCGGAGACGTAAACCTGAGGCTGATCGGCAAAGAAGATGTTCAGAACTTCAGTGCCATATGCCACATAGGGACGTTGGTAGTCACTTTCAGCCATCGGCTTGCCATCAGAATCGGGGTAGTCGATCTCAGTATTTAGCGAGGTTGCGCTTGTCATGATGGCTGTTCTCCAGCAGGGCAACAAATTCAATCTAGCACGGGAATTACGGCATTGCGGTAGTGGCTTGTCGAGCGATCGCGATCGCATTTCTGCCTTTGAGCAATCCCAGAACTGATAATACTGCTATTTGGGATGCTCCCAAAAAAGTGGCTAGTGATTAGTTGTAACTAGTTCTCCCTCTGCTAAGCCTGATCCAAGCGTAGTACTGCCATAAATGCCTCTTGTGGAACATCGACAGTCCCGACAGCTTTCATGCGCTTTTTCCCTTTTGCTTGCTTTTGCAGCAGCTTTTTCTTACGGCTGATGTCGCCACCATAGCACTTAGCTAAAACATCTTTACGTAAAGCTGGGATGTGTTCGCTGGCAATAACTTTACTGCCGATCGCCGCCTGAATCGGAACTTTAAATTGATGGCGGGGAATGAGTTCTTTCAGTTTTTCTGCCATTGCCCGTCCCACATTATAGGCTTTATCGCGATGCACAATCATCGCTAGTGAATCGACAGGATCGCTGTTAATCATGATATCAAGTTTGACTAATGGGTTTTCGCGGTAGCCGATCAGTTGATACTCCATGCTGGCATAACCGCGCGATCGCGACTTCATTTGATCGAAAAAGTCGGTGACAACTTCTGCAAGTGGTAACTCATACGTTAGCGTCGTGCGCCCTTGTGTCAAGTACTTCATATCTTTAAAGACACCGCGCCGATTTTGACACAACTCCATCAAAGTCCCGACATACGTTTCTGGCGTAATCATGTCAACTTGAACATACGGTTCTTCAATTTTTTCGCGTTCGTTGGGTGCAGGTAACGTACTGGGATTATCAATATACAGCACCTCACCCTTAACCGTTGTGACGCGGTAAACCACAGAAGGGGCAGTAATAATCAGATCGAGATCGTACTCGCGTTCTAAACGTTCTTGCACAATTTCCATGTGCAGCAATCCCAAAAAGCCGCAACGGAAGCCAAAACCCATTGCACTTGATGTTTCCGGTTCAAAATTCAACGCCGCGTCGTTAAGTTTTAACTTGTCCAACGCATCGCGCAAATCTTCAAACTGATCCGCGTCGATGGGAAACATTCCACAAAACACCATTGGCTTAGCTTCGGTGTAACCTGGTAAGGGTTCTGCGGCTGGTTTTGTTGCTAAGGTAATCGTGTCGCCTACCCGTGCGTCTGCTACCGCTTTGATTGCGGCGGCGAGATAACCTACTTCGCCTGCATGAAGTTCGTCAACTTGCTTTTGATTCGGAGAAAGAACGCCCAACTCGTCAATTTCGTATTCTTTTCCTGACGCCATCAAGCGAATGCGATCGCCTTTTTTGACCGTACCATCCATCACGCGGAAATAGACAATCACGCCTCGGTAACTGTCGTAGTAGCTATCAAAAATCAACGCGCGTAAAGGATCGTTAACGGTATCTCGCGGTGGTGGGACGCGCTGGACAATCGCCTCTAAAATTTCATCAATCCCAATCCCTTCTTTCGCCGAAGCTAGAATCGCACCACTACAATCAAGCCCGATAATTTCTTCAATTTCCCCCGCGACTCGGTTAGGTTCGGCTCCTGGTAAGTCGATTTTATTTAAAACAGGGATAATTTCTAGATTATGTTCTAATGCTAGGTAAACATTGGCTAAGGTTTGTGCTTCGACTCCTTGCGAAGCATCAACTACGAGCAATGCACCTTCACACGCTGCTAAACTCCGCGACACTTCGTAAGAAAAGTCAACGTGTCCAGGAGTATCAATTAGATTCAAGACATAATCTTGACCATCTTGAGCTTGATAGTTCATCCGAGCCGCTTGCAACTTAATTGTAATGCCGCGCTCCCGTTCCAAGTCCATGTTGTCGAGAAACTGCTCTTTCATTTGCCGAACTTCTACTGTACCAGTGGTTTGTAGCAAGCGATCGGCAAGGGTCGATTTCCCGTGGTCGATGTGAGCAATAATAGAGAAATTACGAATGCGCTCTGCGGGGACGTCAGTCATATTTTTTGATCTAGCGGCAAGCGATATTGTTAAGAAATAGGAATCTTTAACGCATTTTAAACTTTTTTGAGCTAAGGCGCTGTTATTGGTTAACGGCGATCGCTCCTTATATAGTAGCTGTCAGGTAGGAATTAAAGCTAAGCGATTGCTACACAGTACAAGATTTATTCTGAGTACGCATAGCTTCTATCTGTCTTAAGCATGAATCTGTCTATCTGCTTTTTAGTATTGCTTGTTTGGGGGCGTACAATAGACAATAGCAGGTGTGTCTTCTCCGAAATCTGACAAAACTAAATTTAGATTGATTGAAATTCGCAAAGCCATCGCTAGTAAACATCTTTCCAAGTCTTTTTTAGTGCTTATGAATGAAAATGCCATTGACTCAGAAAGCTTAACTGACAAAGTAGAAATTGCCGTTCACTTGGATTCAGAATTAGTCGAACAAATTCAACACTTAACCAACGATCCGAGTAAAGTAATCGAGGCGGCAATTCGACAGTGGTTGCGGGGTGAAACTCAGCGTGATGACGAACTTAGCCGTACTTTCAGACGTACCCCCGTACCACCACGCGGTGAATGGAACGATTAATGCCGCATAACAGACAATCAAATCAGCACACGGCAAGAGCGGATTAACGTCTTTTGCCAAATATCTTTTTAACCGTAGCTATCAAATTTCCCTAAATTCTGTAAATTTGTGTCAAACTCGAAACAACTATTAATCTAGCTACATTACTCGCCACTCGTATACCTCAGCCTGTAATGAATGTTAACGCCAATTATTCTCAACCGTCACTTTCTGTGCAAAACTTAGACTTGCTCGACACGATATCTAATCCGCTAGCAACTATAGGTGCAGAGTTAGCTTTTATACAAAATGCAGACGGTTGCTACTTAGCTTTTTATTGGCAACAGGCAAAGGAACATGGAATTACCGACGAGCAAATAACTGGAACGGCGCTTGACGAAATTTTTACCCCAGTAAACCAGAAGGATTATCGCGAAAAGCTTCAGAGAGTCATACAAAGCGCAATGCCTGAACAATCTCAGTGTTTGTTTCGTTGTGCAGAAAAATTGTTTTTTTTAGATATTATTCTTGTCCCAGTATTAACAGCTAGCGCTCAAACGAATACAGTTTTAGTCATGGGGCGATCGCACGAAGGACAAGTAAAAACCGCGAATCACGCCACAGAAACATTCCCCAGGCTCAAAAAACAGTTGACGCAAATCGCCCGCAACATTCGTCGGACGTTAGATTTAGATATTATTTGGCAGCAAGCAGTTGATAGCTTAGGTAAAGCCTTGGGCGCAACGCAGTGCATTATTTATTCTTATTTACCAGAACAAGGTTATCTTCGCGCGGTTGCAGAATACACGACTGAGCCAATTCCTTCAACGGTCGGGTTAGAATTTGCGATCGCCCAAGAGCCAAGCTTTTGTCAAGCACTCGCAACATTACAACCGATCGTTATTGAGAAAACGACTCAACAGGTACAACTCATCGTCGCCACTTGTTATCAAGACCAACCAAATGGCTTAATTAGTTTAGTTTACGATAGCACTCAACGCGATCGAGACTGCCCGCAACATTGGAGTGTCGCGGAAACAGATCTGGTAGGAGAAGTTGCGGATCAAATTGGAACGGCGATCGCCCACGCAACGCTTTACAAAGAACTCGAACTCGCACGCCAACAAGCCGAAGAAGCTTCGCGACTCAAAAGCGAGTTTCTCGCAAACACTTCGCACGAGATCCGCACGCCACTCAACGGCATGATCGGCTTTTTAAAATTAATTTTGGAGGGCATGGCAGACGACCCCCAAGAGCAGCAAGAATTTATTCAAGAGGCATATTCTTCGGCAATTCATTTGCTCGATATCATCAATGACATCTTAGACATTGCCAAAATAGAAGCTGGCAAGATGGAACTAGAACTAGGTCCTGTCAAGCTTGATGAACTTTTTGTTGCTGTAGAAGAATTTACACGCACTCAAGCTGAACAGAAAAACTTGAGCTTTCACATTTGTATGCCAGATACCTCCGATGAAATTATTCTGCACGGTAACTATCAAAGACTCAAGCAAGTGCTGCTTAATTTAGTCAGCAACGCGCTGAAATTTACTCATGAAGGCGGAATTACAATTAATGCTGATGTTGTCCGCAAGAAGTTTACCTTCCAAAATCAGGAATTTCCAGGGTTAGTCAAAGTCCGCGTTGCGGATACGGGAATTGGTGTTTCGCTCGATAAACAAGACAAACTCTTTCAATCTTTTAGTCAAGTCGATGGATCGCGGACACGACAATACGGCGGTACAGGGTTAGGACTGACAATTTCGCAAAAATTAGTAGAAGCAATGGGCGGTACAGTTAACTTCTACAGTATGGGCGAAGGACTCGGCTCAACTGTGACATTTACTGTGCCACTCTATCAAGTACCCGTGATGGTATCAATACCAACGGAAGATTTTGACGTGTAATGTAAGAGCTAGGGGCTAAAGGCTAGTCATTATTCATCCCAAATCTCTTACGCATGTACGACGAAATATTTAACCGGATTGAAGAATTGGTGATGCATCATTCGCCGAGTGGTGCTGAAGCAGAGATTAATCAATTATTACTACAAAAATTTGCCGCGTCAGTAGAAGTATGGCATGATCGCGCGGATAACGTTATTGCGAAAATTCCAGGACAGGATGCGAGTCGAGCGATCGCAATTACCGCACACAAAGACGAAATTGGTGCAATTGTCAAAACAGTAGGCGATGCGGGACAAGTCGAAGTCCGCAGGCTAGGAGGTTCTTATCCTTGGATTTATGGCGAAGGCGTTGTTGATTTACTCGGTGATAACGAAACGATAAGCGGTATTTTGAGTTTTGGTTCGCGTCATGTATCGCACGAATCACCGCAAAAAGAATTGCAAGAAGATACTCCAGTCAAATGGGAAAACGCTTGGATTGAAACCAAGTGTACGCCAGAAGAACTCAATGCGGTGGGAATTCGCCCAGGAACGCGGGTAGTCATCGGCAAACATCGCAAACGCCCAGTGCGCATAAAAGATCATATCGCGAGTTACACACTGGATAATAAAGCCTCTGTCGCAATTTTGCTGGCATTAGCCGAACAGGTAAAACAGCCCGTTGTCGATATTTATCTTGTGGCTTCAGCAAAAGAAGAAGTCGGTGCGATCGGCGCGCTGTATTTTAGTCAAAGACAGCATCTAGATGCTTTGATTGCCTTAGAAATTTGTCCCCTCGCGCCAGAATACCCAATCAAATCGGGAGAAGCACCCGTAATTCTATCTCAAGATGGATACGGAATTTACGATGAAACACTTAATGGGCAACTAAGACAAGTGGCACAAAAGCTAGAGATGCCAGTACAACTCGCAACATTGAGCGGTTTTGGTAGCGATGCTTCAATTGCTATGAAATTTGGTCATGTTCCGCGTGCGGCGTGTTTAGCATTCCCCACACAAAACACCCACGGTTATGAAATTGCGCATTTGGGTGCGATCGCCAACTGCATTCAATTACTTCAAGCCTTCTGCGAAACTCCTTTCGATTGAGTAATTCAGAATAAATCGAACTAGAGAAACCATCGCAGGGATCGGGTGTAGAAGAGAATTATGAGTTTAAGTCAAAACTAATCACTTATTACTAGCCACGAGTCACTAACCACTCCTTCCTCCTAGTTACAAACCATGAACCTTCGCAGGTTAAGACCCTGAATTTTATACAATGATCCCAGAGGACTTGAATTGTAGATAGCTGTAATTAAATGCCTAAGACTGTTGCCGAGGTGATGAGCCGCGATCCAATTGTCGTGCGCCCAGAAACACCGTTAAACGAAGCTATTCAGATTCTGGCAGAGAAACGCATCAGCGGTTTGCCTGTGATTGACGATGATGGCAAACTGGTAGGCATTATCTCTGAAACAGACTTGATGTGGCAGGAAACGGGTGTTACTCCGCCTGCTTACATTATGATTCTCGATAGTGTGATTTATTTACAAAATCCAGCCAAATACGAGCGCGATTTGCACAAAGCGTTAGGGCAAACTGTCGGGGAAGTGATGAGTAGCGATCCAGTTACTGTTTCGCCAGATAAGTCTTTAAGAGAAGCTGCCAAGTTAATGCACGATCGCGAAGTTCGTCGCTTACCTGTTATTGATGCCGAAGGAAAAATCATTGGCATTCTCACGCGTGGCGATGTCGTGCGGGCAATGGCAGCAGATGAATAAGGATTATGAGTGATGAGTGACTAGAGTGGCTATTAATGAGTGATTAGTTTTGAGTTAAAACCACTCATAATTCTCTTCTACACCTGAAGCCTGACCTCTGACCCCTCTAAATTTGGAATAATTATAATGAGTGTTGCACCTGAAACTGTTAAACAAATGCTTAGTTCTGAAGATTTGGGAGAACGCTTGCGGGCGGTGAACCAAATTCGGGAACTCGAAGATACCGCGCTGGCTTTTGAATTGGCACAAAGCGCAGTTCAAGATCCTAATGCACGCGTCCGTTATTCGGCGGTCAGCCAAATGGATACTTTGGGCGGACAAAATTTGCAAGTGACATTAGATTTGTTGCGTGATCGCCTCAAAAATGACCCTGAACCTGACGTCCAAGCCGCTGCTGCGGATTGCATCGGTGCTTTAAAATTAACTGAGGCATATACTGATTTAGAGCAACTCTATCACAGCACAAGTGAGTGGCTGATCAAGTTTAGTATTGTTGCTACATTAGGCGAATTAGGCGATCCGCGTTCGTTTGACTTGCTTCAAGAAGCACTCAATTCAGATATTGACTTAGTAAAAACTGCGGCAATTAGTTCGTTAGGAGACTTAGAAGACGCACGCGCCGTAGAACTTTTAGCCCCCTATGTCTCCAACGCAGATTGGCAAGTACGCTACCGTGCTGCTCAAGCTTTAGGAAAATTGGGTGGAACGCAAGCGCAGTCGATATTAAAAGAGATGGTAAATGACGAAGTAGAAGCTGTAGCGCAGGAAGCTAAAACGGCTTTAGAGCAGATAGGTTAGATTACTAGGTTCGCTTAAAGATATCTTGTATTTACTTTAAATGGTGCGATCGCTTTTTTAGTTAGTAGTACACTTGTTCTAACCCTTAGCAAAAGGCAGGTGTACTATGCCAGCGATCGCAGTTCGCACGCAAGTTTTTGGTGGGCTTCCAGAGGCACCACAGTTGCCAGAAGTCTTATTGTATTCTCAACACTTCACAGTCGCTGAACTGATTCAACGCAGCGTAGAAGCGCAGATTAGCGAGTTACAGATGCAACATCAAATGGACGCACAGCAAGTACATCGTGCTTTAGAGCGTCAGTATTTAACCACATCAGAAATTACTGAGCAAGCACGACAAGGAGCCGTACGCTTTCCTTCAAGGCCACATAATACACTTCAAATTGATACCAAAATAGAAGTACAAAAGGCATTACAAGCGTTTAGTAATGGGGCATACATAATTTTAGTCAACGGTCAGCAAGTAGAAAACTTAGAAGCAGAAATAACGCTGAGTCAAGAAACAAAAGTGACATTCTTGCGGTTAATGCCACTGGTAGGTGGTTAACATGAACGCTTAGCGGATTTATTTGCAGCTAAACAAGCAAAGTCCACCTTTGTAGACTTAGCGATCAAACTCTCATATTAGTGTGCGCTCGTCAACTTTGCTTAAGTAGCCTCGACTTCAGTCGAAGGCGCTTATATAGCAGAGGTCAGGGGTGAAAATTAATGAGGGTAATGGCTATTCGTACCTCCAATGTCCTAACGATCCCAACGAGACTGCCATAGTTCATAGCATTCAGTTAAAGATATAAATTATGGAAATACCAACCTTGTTGCAAGAAAGAGTTGCCTTATTTGAACAAGAGATTTCCTCTTTACTTGCAGATGTATGGCAGATAGAGCAAAGAATTAAAAGTTATCAACGTTTTTATACGCAACAGGGAATATACGAGTTGCTACTTGCGGGTGAAATGGCAACCTTGAAAGAGGAAATAATCAGTACCAATGGTGGGCATACAATTTTTGGCTGGATCATACCTCAAGATTTTGAGCATTCTTTGCAGACACTGGTACAAAGAAGTTTAGAGCAATTAGCAACACGCATACCAGTACATAAACTAGGTAGCTTGGCGGCTGATATGTATTTCAATCCGATGCTTTGGCAGAGTTCTTACATACTCAATGTACCGGAGTATCAGGCTATTGTAGAAATTTTAACTGCTTGCTTGATTAAATTTACTCCACCTGATATCTGCGATCGCCTAGCAAATAGATTGACACAAATCCTAGCCAATCCCTTTTATACCAACGAAGTCGAAATTAAACAGCGTCAGAGTATTTGCTGTGTTCCTGATTTATATTTAACACCAACTTTAGAAGGTTGTTTAACCTTACTACTAGAACTACCACCCTCTTTGCAAAACTTACATCTTGTTGAACAACTTGTGCTTGGAAAGTGGGATTTTGGACCATTTGATCCCTCTGATTACTTTGGGAAAATGTACTACATTCCTCAAAATATTCTTGGTTACGGTTTGGATGCTCAATCTCAACAACAGCAATGGCGATCGCAATTTGATGTGTATGCTTACCCATATGATTTTGACAGTTGTAAGTCGATTCGGGCATATCAAATTTATGGACGCGGTTTCTACTCACAATCAGACAAAGGACTTTGCTATTACTTTCCACGCTTGATGAATCGCTTATACGAACATAGACGTTTTAGCTATACAGAATTTTGTCAAGCTGTGCAACATTTACCGCTAATTCTTCGTGATGCTTGCGAATTAATGGCTGATGGATTTGTCACTCCTTTTCACACACAAGTTAGTGACGAATTTAGTCGAATAATTTTAGAATATTGTGACAAACTAGCACGGGAAACAGCACAAAATCTTTCAAAACAAAATTACCACATCCTGACGCAAATTAAGAAATTCCAAGGTAGTTATTATTTACTAGAAGCTGCTAGACAACATAGTTTTTACCAGCTTGGTAAGCTTGTGTGTTCTCACGCGCACAAGTATTTTAGGAGTACGAACAAAGTTAAATGGCAAGATAGAATCACTAAAGCTGTGGTTAACTTGGCACAAGCAACCGACACTGAACCAGAATCACCTAGCGATCGTCAAGCACTGATTGCCCAGTTGCAAACAGTACCTTCTATCTCATTAAAATATTTACTACCTATTGCTCAAAATAGCCAGAATGTATTGTGTGTAGCTTTAGGTTGGGATGAAGCATTACCTCTCATAACTACGCTGAAAATTATTAAACAAAACACTGCCGATACATTTAAAGTAGAACTTGATTTGAAAATAGTTGCTGCGCTGAGAAGTGCTTTTGTACAAGCAGGGAATTTAAGGGAAGAAATTTGGAAGCTATGGCGTGAAGCTAAAGTTTTTGATAAGAATACTGTATTTTTAATCGAGGCGATCGCTGGTTGGAATCGTACAGAAATTGAACAGTCACTAGCTAAACGCAAACAAATCGCTGTCAAAGCTTATGGCTTGTTACCCCTCGAACGAGGACAAGAAGAAGTTCTAGAACGTTATTTATTTCTACAGCAGTTTCTCAAAGAAAGCAAGAAATTTGGTGCAGAAAAACAAGCGAATGAACAGACAGCAGTGCAACACGCTTTAGCGTATTTAGCACAAGTTGCAGGCTATCCTAACGTGCAACGCTTAGAGTCAATGATGGAGGCGCGTTTCAACCAAAAGATAGCGCCAGAAACGTGTCATTGGTCAGTTGGTGAATATCAAGTCACACTTGCTTTGAGCCAAGCCGACGTGCAACTTATTGTACACCGAGGCGATCGCTTGCTTAAGTCTGTGCCTGGGGTTGTTCGCCAAAATCCAACTTATACGGAAATTAAAGCAACGGTGCAGCAACTGCGCAATCAGATGACTCGCTTTCGCCGTCATTTTGAGGAAATAATGGCAACAGGACAGTCATTAAGCTACGAGGAACTGAGTGTCTTGAGCCAAATCCCGATCGCACGGGATATCTTGAATCAACTTGTTTTATTGACAGAACAAAGCTGTGGTTTGTTTATAGCTGATGCCTTGGCAATACAAAACTTAGATGGTAAATTGATACCATTACAAAATCAAACTTATATCGCTCATCCGTATCATCTTTTTCACAAAGGCGAACTAGCAGCATGGCAACAAGAAATTGTTCATCAACGGCTTGTACAACCTTTTAAACAAGTGTTTCGCGAACTTTACTTGCTCACCCCTGCGGAACAAGAAACTTATAATTATTCATATCGCTTTGCAGGACATAAACTAGAATCGCGGGTTGTTGTAAGGTTATTGCAATCGCGCGGTTGGCAGCTTGGTTATGGCGAGTATCCTATACCGTTTAAAGTTTTTCCAGAATTAGATTTGGTCGCCTATTTTGAGTTTCAAGATGTTAGTTATTATTTATCCGCATTCGCGGAGATTACAAGCGATCGCATTTATTTTCAAGCCAATCAATTTATTGATGGAACAGCGTTACCGTTAATTGATATCCCGCCAATCGTATTCTCTGAAGTGATGCGTGATGCTGATTTAGTCGTTTCAGTAGCCCAACGCGAGAAAGAAGTGCGTTTATCTCCAGAAACTTATCAACAACGCGGTGATTTAATTCAGAGGCTAGTTGCTGATTTGGGTTTAGCAAATGTGACTGTTGCAGGACATTTTGCGCAGGTACAAGGAAAACTCGCTTGCTATCAAGTACATCTTGCTAGTGCAGCAATTCACATCGAACCAGGACATCATCTTTGCGTTGTTCCAGATCGCTGGGGAAAACAACAGAGAATCTTCTTGCCTTTTACCGATAGTGGCAATTCAAAGATCAGTGAGGTAGTTAGTAAGATTCTACTATTAGCGAATGATGACAAAATCAAAGATAAAAGTATCGTGCATCAGATTCAGATGAGATTGTAATCTATACTGCTGTTAATTGACGCTCGGTTGATGTGCGATCGCGTTTGTTGCGTGTCCAGATCCACAACGCGCCCAAGCCAAGAAAGATAGTAATGAGATGCAGTAATCCGCCTACTACCGGAATTGCAGTCAAAAGTGCAAATACTAATAAACCTACCACGAGGGAAACAAAACGCTTTGATGATGTGCTTGGTTGTCGTTTTTGCATTAACCAACGTCCACCAAGTAAACTGATAACAACTTGCGGGACAAACGTTGCAAATACGAAGAACGCAACAATCAGCGCCAGATTAGCGAGTATTCCCAAACCCAAGATTGGGAAGATAAGAACAGGTAAAGTAATTGCGGATAAAGCTGTGAGAACAAACGTCACAAAAGCGATCGCAATTGCGATAACTCCAACCGCCAGAAACATCACAATACCCCATCCTAAACTCGGTAGTGGTTTAGAAGATGCGATCGCCGCTAAGCTTTGCAGCCAATTTGGTACAAACTTAAACAATAGCCATCCTACCAACACCAAAGCAATAAAGTACTGTAACTGTTGAGCAATTGTTGCTACCGGATCTGGTGCAGCTGTTTCGACTTCTGGTAACTCTTCACGTAAGACACCACCAGCGATTTGTGCTTGCTGACTAATGTTTACAACATCAGGAGATCTGTAAGTTAAATTGCCACCGATTTGCGCCGAATCTGCTACCGTTAAACCCGCGCGTAATTGAGGAACTGGAACGAGTGGTTGAGGGAAAAACGGCGGATAAGCTTCAGGTGCGTCGCCTTCAGCACCCATTGCAACATTAACATTACTACCAACGCTACTACGCAGTTCTAATGCTGCCATACTGCCGATGACATTTCGCCCAACACTCCCTGCTAACAGTGCTTGCCATCCGGCAAAAGCTAAATCGCTTGCTACTGTACTACCAGCAACACTTTCAAAACTCCAACCAGCAGCAACAACATCATCCCCGATGCGGGCATTGGAACTCAACTGTGTAACTTGACTAACGACTCGGAGATCGTCGTTTACAGTACCGTTTATGACAACTGCTTGACCAGCAGCTATAAGATCGCCTTGGACTGTACCATTGATTGTAATTAAACGACCAGCAGCAACAAGATCGCCGTTGACAATGCCATTAATTGTAATTGTCCGACCAGCAACATACAGGTCGTCGGCAATCACTTCATCTGCACCGATAATGACTTGATCTCCACTACGACTGACCAATGACCAAACTGGCGTAGCAAAGAAGACGAGTAACAATAGTAAGGTGCAGAGAAATCCTATGCCGACAGTACGCCATCTTTTATGCATCATAATCAATTTCTCCGGTGTTTTTGCTGATGCACCAAAACAATCATTATTTATGCTTTAGCAGCAACTTCCTGCCATTCTTGTACAACAAATCGCGGCACAGAAATATTGATAAAGCGATCGCCAGCTAAAGGTAAAATGAGTTGCAGTGATTCTACAGGTAAGTTAGGCAAAATATTTCTGACATCATATTGACCAATAGTTGGTGCTGGTGCTTCGACTAAAAACACATCATTTGCCGTTAAAATTTCACCCGTAGGCGTTGTTATTCGCAGTGGTTGTGGATGAATTAACTCAGCAACTCCTGGAAATCCAACAAGTCTTAAATTAACTAAAGGAGGTTGTCCAATTTGAACTTGCTTAAATAAAATGACCTGCCAATAATTTCCGGAAGAATCTTGTAATCGCTGCTGCGAACGATAAAGTATTTCTCCTGGCGCTTCAATTTGATTAACCACTGCAAGTACTGGTTGTGATAGAAAAGTTCCTGTACCTAGAAATATAATCGTTGTCCAAATTCCTAGTAATAATAGCCAAAACAAAGTTTTTAAAATAAATCGGTATACCGACCTTCGCTTTCTTCTGAAACGCATCATTTTCTCCTTTATTCCTAACTTGGGTAACAGGTAATAGGTAATTGAATTAGTAACAGATTATGTTAGTGATATTGAAACAATATGAAATTGCTCTCTTATTTTCCTTGTGTTTTTTGTGTCCTACCCTTCGGGAAGACTACGTCTATGTAGTTAAAAAAACAACTGCGCTAGTAAGAAACTAGCAGCAGTTTTGAAAGTTACGATAATACTTCAGCTTGTTGCTTTTGGCTAACCTGAGTATCCTTACCACTAGATTGAATCGTCAAAACCGAGGCTGGCGCATGGTGAAGGACATAATTACTCACACTACCAAGAAACAACTCTTTAATACCAGAATGACCGCGCCGCCCTAAGATAATTAAATCGGCTTTCCACTTACGTGCATAGTCACAAATCACGCGACTAGGAGTACCAAAAACTTGCTCAAATTCAGCTTTCACACCTGCTTTTGTAGCTTGTTCGCTGCGATCGCGTAACATTTCAATTCCTTGCGTTTCAAACTCGCGCCATTGCTGACGATGCAACTCAGCGATTTCACTGCTTAAGCCAGGATAGTATTCTTCTCGCATCAAAGAAATGTCAGGACTTCCCTCTTCGTCGGGAGAAAGAACGTGCAATAACATAATATTTGCATTTGTTGCTTTAGCTACATCAATAGCTTGCTGAAAAACTTGTTCACTCATAGGAGAACGATCAAGTGCAACGAGAATTCTGGTATACATAGAAACGTTCCTCAATGAAATTTGGTAATGGGTAATGGGTAATTATTGGAATTTTATGATTTGACTATTCCTTCTACTTCAGCGACTTGTAGGAGTGTTTTCAGAACAGAATCGGGGTTAAGGCTAATTGAATCGATTCCTTGTTCGACTAAGAAACGGGCAAATTCAGGGTAATCGCTGGGGGCTTGACCGCAGATACCAATTTTGCGCTTGGATTTTTTAGCAGATGCGATCGCCATTTGCACTAATTTTTTCACCGCATCATTGCGTTCATCAAATAAATCTGCAACCATTGCTGAATCGCGGTCTAAGCCTAATGCAAGTTGCGTTAGATCGTTAGAACCAATCGAAAAACCATCAAAAACTTGGCTGAATTCCTCGGCTAACAGCACATTGCTAGGTAACTCACACATCACATAGACTTGTAAATCATTTTCACCGCGTACCAAGCCGTGTTTTGCCATCTCAACTAAGACTTTGCGTCCTTCATCGGGCGTGCGGCAAAATGGAACCATTAAGATGACATTTGTCAAGCCCATTTCCTCTCGCACTTTTTTGATCGCTTGACATTCCAAAGCAAAACCTTCGCGGTAGCGATCGCTATAATATCGAGATGCTCCCCGCCAACCTAGCATCGGGTTTTCTTCTTGCGGTTCAAAATCACCTCCGCCCAAGAGATTAGCGTATTCATTGCTCTTAAAGTCTGATAGCCTAACAACTACAGGTTTTGGATAAAAAGCCGCTGCAATAGTTGCTACACCTTGCGCTAACTTATCAACAAAGTATTGTGGCTTGTGTTCATATTGGCAAGTTAACGTGGCAATTTCATCTTTAATCGCATTTTCTGGAAGTTCGTCAAAGTGAACCAACGCCAACGGATGCACCTTAATATGGTTAGCGATAATAAACTCTAATCGTGCTAACCCGACACCATCGTTAGGAATCGCAGCAACACCAAACGCTTCCGCAGGATTACCCAAGTTGATCGTAATTTGCGTGCGGGTACGCGGTAAATTTTCTAGCGCGACTTCTTGAACTTTATAAGGTAATATACCTTGATAAACTTTACCTTCTTCACCTTCGGCACACGAAACGGTGACTTCTTGACCAGATTTGAGTACGCTGATTGCATTCCCCGTACCGACGATCGCTGGAATTCCTAACTCGCGAGCAATAATGGCTGCATGACACGTGCGCCCACCTTGATTCGTGACGATCGCACTTGCTTTTTTCATAATTGGTTCCCAGTCAGGATCGGTTTTATACGTCACCAAAACCTCTCCAGCTTTGAACTGATCGAGTTTGTGGACATCCAGAATCACGCGGACTTTTCCTTGACCGATCGCTTCGCCAATACTCCGCCCTTTTACAAGAACTGGGCTGTGTTCTTGTAGCGAGTAACTTTTTAATAAATTCTGATGTTTTTGCGACTGCACCGTTTCAGGACGTGCTTGGACAATAAACATTTCTCCTGTAATACCGTCTTTTGCCCATTCGATGTCCATCGGTGTGAAAGTTCCCCGCACTTGGGAATAATGATCTTCAATCAAACAAGCCCAACGCGCGAGTTGCAGAACTTCTTCATCGTTAAGTGTAAACTGCATCCGGTCATCGAGAGGTACAGGAACGTTTTTTGTTTGCTTAGAACCGCCAACATCGTAGATAAGTTTGAGTTCTTTTGTTCCCAGGCGCTTTTCTAAAATCGGGCGAAAACCTGCTTGTAAGGTTGGTTTAAACACCAAGTATTCATCAGGGTTCACCATTCCTTGCACAACGTTTTCCCCTAAACCATACGCGGCGGTGATAAGCACTGTATCTTTGAAGCCAGATTCGGTATCAATTGAGAACATGACTCCTGAAGATGCTAAGTCCGATCGCACCATCTTTTGCACGCCGACAGAAAGCGCAACATCTAAGTGGTTAAATCCTTTAATTTGCCGATAGGAAATCGCGCGATCGGTAAAAAGCGAAGCGAAGCATCGATGACAAGCATCGAGAACTGCGGCTAAGCCATGAACGTTGAGATAAGTTTCTTGTTGTCCGGCGAAACTTGCGTCGGGTAAGTCTTCCGCAGTAGCACTAGAACGTACCGCAACATCGGTATCAAAACCGTAACGCTGACACAACTTATCATACGCAGCAGCGATCGCGTCTTCAAGTTCTGTGGGAAATGGTGTTTGCAAAATCAATGAACGCGCTTGTCTACCTTTTTGTCGCAGTTGGTTCACATCTTCAATATCTAAATCTGCAAACAACTGGCGTAATTCTGCTTCTATCCCAGCCGACTCAATAAAGTAGCGATAAGCCGTTGCGGTGGTAGCAAAACCACTCGAAACATTAACTCCTTGGGTAGATAGTCGCTGGATCATCTCTCCCAATGAAGCGTTTTTGCCACCGACTAGAGCAAGATCCGCTAGGCTAACTTTATCTAAGTCCAACACTAAAGCTTGCTTACCAGCAGTTTGAGCAACCGTAGTCTGCAACATCAATCAACTTCCTCTCATCAAGCTCAATTATTGTGAGAAGCTTGTGTGGAGATGCAATTTGCTTCTCATTCCTACACTTTTAGTTATAGGAAAACAACTTGAGGAAATTGTGAGGTCGCGCTAAGATTACTGCTGAGTGAGTGTGGCAATCAACCACCGACTAATTGCGCCATCATCTTCTTTCTGAGAACGCTTCAGGGCTTCTTCTACTAAATTAATGTCTAGTCCTGGTAAAACTTGTGATTCGCGAATGAAATGACTTTGTGTTGGTGTTAAACAACTAGCAATCACTTTACTTGCATTGACATCAACAACCCAGTATTCTTGCACGCCCATGCGTTGATAAAGCTTTTGTTTGCGGGTAGTGTCGTCTTCTAAGGAGGAAGCCGCAACTTCGACAACGAGCGTTGGTGGATCGAGTTCATTTAAGTTCACAGGTGCATTGTTGCGCGGTGGAAATCTCAAGTTTTTTCCAAGGTAAAATGCGAGATCGGGCTGTGCTTCTCGCGAACCGGCTTTTCTAAAACTGGTGTTTGTTAATTCTTTAATTGCAATGTTTCTAATCGCTGCATATAAGACAATAACTGTAGAAACAATTGAATTATCTTGACCATGTGCCGAACCTAATGGGGACATTTCAATCCTCATGTAGCCTTCATCGTAGTAAAACCTCCCACTTACCAAAGTCGGATCGTCCGCAAATGTCAGAAAATCTTCCCAAGCAGCTTCTACCCAGGTATCAGTAGGAACGGTGTTTAAGACTGAAGGTGGATTAACCATTGCCGCAAGCTTCCAGTATCGTCGAATATTGATTATGTTGCTTCAATAACGTCTTGCTCTATCGCTGTGTTCTTGATCGCCAAGCTTCTGCAAGATAATCTGATAATTAAGAATCGTTACAATTAGAAATAAAATCGCACAATGAGTCAAACTGCACTTAATTTAACGGCGATCGCCATATTTTTGATGACAATGACGGCGTTGCTCGGACCAATGTTTAACTTATCTCCTACACTTCCCGCGATCGCCACTTTTAGTCTCTTAGGGCTAGCCACGTTAGATAGTTTCAGTTTACAAGGCAAGGGAGGTACTTTAGTATTAGACTGGTTTGCCAGTTTTTCTCCCCAACACCGCGATCGCATCGTTCGTCACGAAGCTGGACATTTTCTAGTCGCACATCTATTAGGAATTCCCGTAACAGGCTACGCCTTAAGTGCTTGGGAAGCTTTAAAACAGAAACAACCAGGACAAGGCGGGGTAAGCTTTGACGATACGGAAGTTGCATCGCAACTTGCACAAGGTACAATTTCAACGCAATTGTTAGATCGCTACTGTACAATCTGGATGGCAGGAGTCGCAGCGGAAACGTTAGTCTACGATCGCGCTGAAGGCGGCGCTGACGATCGCCAGCATCTGCATACGGTACTTTCTTCGTTAGGATTTTCTGCGGCGAGTGTGGAACTCAAACAACGATTTTGCAGCCTACAAGCGCGTAACTTGCTACAACAAAATTGGGCAGCATACGAAGCGTTAATTAACGCAATGCGACAACGTGCGGATGTTGCTGAGTGTCGTAATTTGATTGATTCGTTAACCGTTACGTCAAGTCCAGTTATTTAGTGATATAGCACAGGGGCATAAAAGTGAAGAGTGTCTAGTGACTAGCTGCTAATAACGAGGTTAACGCAAAACTCAAACCTAACCATTAGTAACTAATCATTGCAGTTTATAATACAGTTTCTGCCTGCGGCTTTGGCTTGCAACAAATATTCGTCAGCGCGTGCTAACAACTGTACGCCTTCAGAATCGTCGGATGCTCGCAGGCAACTTGTGCCAATGCTGATTGTAATCGGAATCGACAAAGTGTTGTCAATGACAAACATTTGTCCGCTGACAATCTGTTGCAATCGACGGGCAACGACTAGTGCATCTTGACAATCAGTATTGTGCAGCAAAATAACGAATTCTTCACCACCATAGCGAAAGGGAATATCTTGCGATCGCAAATTGTAGCGTAAACGCGAACTCAGTAACTGGAGAATGCGATCGCCGATTAAATGCCCGTATGTATCATTGACAACTTTAAAATAATCAACATCCAGCATCAAAGCACTTAGCGGTGTTTCATAGTTCCGGCTAGTGCGAATTTGGCGAACTAAATTACTTTCCAAAGCCCTGCGATTACTGAGTTCTGTTAACGGATCAATATAGGCGATCGTTGATAATACATTATTAGTTTGAAGCAGATCGCGATACTTTTTAACTTTCCGCAAACCAACTTGAATATGTGCAAGTAAAAGACGTGTAATTGGCTGCGTACTATCTTCTAGATTTAAATTATCCTCCGGTAGCCATACATACGCATCTGCGGCTTCTTCTAAAGCTGTCGCGGTTGTATCAAGTTCCCAATCCCAGCTAGCACGTTTTTTTTCGGCAATAAGTTGTGCGCGATCCTCGACAAGAATACAGTATATCCATGATAGTGGTGTTTGCTGTTTGAGCCAGCGGCAAAGGTCTAAACTCTGTTCTAATCCAGCCTGTACCATGAGGATATCAGGTGGTCGAACCTCAATCCAATTTTGTGCTTCGCTTACATCAGCAGCAAATTCTACAGTAAAACCTGTTCCATAACGAATCTGGTATGGCAACTTGGCAAAAAAGTCTTTCTCGCCAACGGTTAGAATGGAAGGATGCATGATGCTATCTATAGATTCAAACTTAATATTTGGAACTCCAGCAATTAAAGGTAATACACACATTTAAATCAATTTTAAAATAAATATTTTTACTATTTTCGATAGCCTAAACATTGAAATTAAAATACTTATTGCAGACAATTTTATATTATAGTTATGTTATAAGTTATCAATAAATATTCAGGATTAAATTCATCAGTTCATATATTCCTCTATAGAATACATAGTTTTTGAGTTTATTTTTTTATAAAATACAAAGATTCAAAACAGTCAATATATTTAGAATAAGTAATATATGATTCCTTGTGCTTACGTATTATCACTCACAGAACTAGGTGTTGTCACCAGCGAAACTATGATTTATATCAAAATTTGATACTTGTTATATCAGCTATGCAAAATTTTAAAAAAAGTCAGTGAAGATTAGAGTGAGAAAAAGTCAGAAAAAGTGATGTGTTTTTTTAGATGTTGAGTAATTTGCTGACTACAGTGGCAGACAAAATCCTTATATTTGCAGCGATAACCATTTAAAATATGGTGACAGAGACAATATCAGGAGTGACTTTCGTGGAGTCGCGTTACAACCCCGCAGCGATCGAGGAAAAGTGGCAACAAACTTGGGTAGAGCTTGGTTTAGACCAAACTCAGACAGATAGTGCTAAGCCGAAATTTTACGCGCTATCGATGTTTCCCTATCCATCGGGTAGCTTGCATATGGGTCACGTTCGTAATTACGTAATTACAGATGTTATTGCCCGATTGAAGCGAATGCAAGGCTATCGGGTGCTACACCCTATGGGTTGGGACGCGTTTGGTTTACCCGCAGAGAATGCAGCAATTGATCGTGGAATTCCGCCCGCGAAGTGGACGTATCAAAATATCGCCCAGATGCGATCGCAACTTCAACGCCTAGGCTTATCAATCGATTGGAATCGTGAAGTCGCGACGTGTTCCCCCGATTATTACAAGTGGACGCAGTGGATTTTCTTGCAATTTCTCAAAGCAGGACTAGCGTATCAAAAAGAAGCCGCAGTCAATTGGGACCCGATCGATCAAACCGTACTTGCAAACGAACAGGTAGACAGCGAAGGGCGATCGTGGCGTAGTGGTGCGAAAGTTGAGCGTAAATTATTACGTCAGTGGTTCTTGAAAATCACCGACTACGCTGAAGAACTACTCAACGATTTAGATAAACTACCAGGATGGCCCGATCGCGTCAAGTTGATGCAAGCAAACTGGATTGGTAAATCAATCGGTGCCTACTTGGAATTTCCCATTGTCGGTTCAGATAAAAAAATCGGCGTTTACACAACACGCCCTGACACGGTTTATGGCGTAACGTATGTTGTCTTAGCACCCGAACATCCTTTAACCCAGCGCGTTACCACACCCGATCAACAAGCCTCGGTAGAAGCGTTTGTGCAAGAAGTTACCAACCAAAGTGAATTAGAACGTACCGCCGAAGATAAACCCAAACGAGGAATTCCGACAGGTGGTAAAGCAATTAATCCGTTCACAAGTGAAGAAATTCCGATTTGGATCGCAGATTATGTCTTGTACGAATACGGTACAGGCGCTGTGATGGGAGTTCCCGCCCACGACGCGCGCGATTTCCAATTTGCCCAAGAAAAGAATTTGCCAATTAAAGTTGTGATTATTCCCGAAAACGGCGATGCTTCAGCACCTTTAACGGCGGCTGATGTAGAAACAGGCATTGTGGTAAATTCAGGGGAATTTGATGGCATGATTTCGACAGATGCGAAAGCAGCGATCGTCAAACACGCCGAGAAGCATAATTTTGGTCATGCACGAGTTCAGTATCGCCTGCGCGATTGGTTAATTTCGCGACAACGCTACTGGGGCGCACCCATTCCCGTGGTTCATTGTCCTAACTGTGGCATAGTTCCAGTTCCCGATGAGGATTTGCCGGTAGAATTGCCAGAAGACGTCGAATTTACAGGTCGTGGTGGTTCGCCTCTAGCACAATTAGACTGGGTAAATGTCCCTTGTCCTACTTGTGGAACACCCGCTAAGCGGGAAACTGACACGATGGATACGTTTATTGACTCATCGTGGTATTACTTGCGCTATCCCGATGCTAACAATGACCTACAAGCGTTTGATTCTGCAAAAACGAATGACTGGATGCCCGTCGATCAGTATGTAGGTGGTATCGAACACGCGATTTTGCACTTATTGTACTCGCGATTTTTTACTAAAGTGTTGCGCGATCGCGGCTTATTGAACTTTGACGAACCCTTCCAACGCCTTTTAACGCAAGGAATGGTGCAAGGAACAACGTACAAAAACCCCATAACAGGCAAATATATTCCACCCGCACAAGTCGATCCTAACGATCCCAAAGATCCCGAAACAGGCGAACCGTTGCAAGTCTTCTACGAAAAGATGTCTAAATCCAAATACAACGGTATCGATCCTGAAGAAGTCTTAGCCAAATATGGTGTAGACACTGCACGGATGTTTATCTTATTCAAAGCACCGCCGGAAAAAGACTTAGAGTGGGAAGATGCTGACGTTGAAGGACAATTCCGCTTTTTAAATCGTGTTTGGCGTTTAGTTAACGATTACAGCAATCAGCCAGCAGTCATTAGTCAACAAGAATTAACCAAACCCGAAAAAGAACTACGACGCGCGATTCACACTGCAATTAAAGCCGTGACTGAAGACCTAGACGGCGAATACCAATTCAACACCGCCGTTTCTGAGTTGATGAAATTAAGCAACGCGCTTGCTGAGGCACAGTGCAAAGACTCGGCAATTTATGCTGAAGGTATTCAAACCTTATTGATATTACTAGCACCTTTTGCACCTCACATCGCTGAGGAATTGTGGCACAGTTTGGGTAACACCGAATCAATTCACGTCCAACCTTGGTTGCAATACGACGAATCAGCGTTAGTCGCCGACGAAATCACGTTAGTGGTTCAAATCAATGGTAAAAAACGCGGTGACTTACAAGTACCCGCGCAAGCCGATAAAGCTGAGTTGGAAAAATTTGCCCGCGAATCCGAAGCCGCGCAGCGTTACATCGAAGGTAAAGAAGTGAAAAAAGTTATCGTCGTACCTGGTAAACTTGTCAACTTCGTCGTAGGCTAAGTGTTCGTCCTAAGCGCAGAGGTATCACCCTTTGCGTTCTTTGTGCCTCT
Source organism: Gloeocapsa sp. PCC 7428 (assembly GCF_000317555.1). GTDB lineage: Bacteria > Cyanobacteriota > Cyanobacteriia > Cyanobacteriales > Chroococcidiopsidaceae > Chroogloeocystis. The sequence goes on along the minus strand of NC_019745.1, from coordinate 5,214,756 downwards.
GTGGTTCGTTCCATTATGAAAATTCGTAAAGCGGTAATTCCCGCAGCAGGGTTCGGTACTCGTTTATTCCCAGCAACCAAAGCTATTAAAAAAGAACTCTTTCCGATTATCGACAAAGATGGAAGAGCAAAACCTGTTATTCAAATAATTGTGGAAGAAGCAATTAGCGCGGGAATTGAAGAAATTGGTATCATCGTACAAACAAGCGATCGCCTACTCTTTGAAGACTTTTTTAAATCACCACCCAAACCAGAACTTCTCCAAAAATTATCACCACAAAATCAAGAATATAGCCAATATCTCCAAGATTTAGGTAGCAAAGTTACAATCTTGACACAAGATACACAAGAAGGCTACGGTCATGCGGTATTCTGTGCCAGAGATTGGGTAAATAACGAACCTTTTCTATTAATGCTAGGCGATCATATTTACGCTTCTGATACTGAAAACTCATGTACTGCACAAGTTTTAGAAATTTATAACCTAGTTAATCAAAATACAATTGGATTAACAACAATGCCAGCAGAAATAATTTATAAAGCTGGTTGCGTTACAGGTACTTGGCAACAAAATTCACTGCTTAATCTGACGCAAGTCTACGAGAAACCATCGATTGAATATGCGCGTCAATATTTACGTGTAGAGCGAATACCTGAAGATGAATTTTTGTGTATATTTGGCTTATACGCACTATCGCCAAAACTATTTGATTTTCTAGAAGAACATATTAAGAATAATATCCGCGATCGCGGCGAATTTCAATTAACATCTGCGCTAGAAAGCTTACGTCAAGTGGAAGGAATGACGGGCTACATTGTTAAGGGACGTTGTTTTGATACAGGAATGCCCGATGCTTATCTCCAAACAATGATTGATTTTAGAGGAAAGCATTCTTAATGCATATACTTAAATAATACATTACTTTAAATTGAAAAATGCATCTAACCATTAGCAAAGACAGTATTGATTTACCACCAGGCGCAGAAGTAATCTTACGCCACCAATCCTGGATAGACTACCAAGCGTTATTAACAAGTCGTCAAGATAAAGCAGCAATTAAAATCTATTTTGACGCAATAACGCACGAGATTCGCATCATGGCACCTTTGCCCGAACATAGTAAAAAATCTGATACACTTTCTGATTTAGTCAAAAGTCTTCTGCGACACCTCAAGCAAGACTGGGAAGGCTTTGATCCACTTACACTAAAGCGATTCGAGCAAAAAGGGTTAGAACCAGATGCTTGCTTTTATATTCAAAATCGCGAAGCAATCTTAGGAAAAGAAAGAATTGATTTAGAAAGCGATCCGCCTCCTGATTTAGCGCTTGAAATAGATTTGACATCATTTACAAAACCTGAAGATTATACAGCTATTGGTGTTCCGGAACTTTGGATTTATCGCAACCAAACACTTAATATTTATCTTTTTGATGGGCAGCAGTATCAAGAAAGCTTGCAAAGTTCGCTATTTCCAACGATTCCTGTCAAAGAACTGATTCCTGTATATGTAGAGCGTGCTTGGAATGCAGGTTCTAGTGTTGCATTACGAGAGTTTGAAAACATTCTTCGAGCGCAATATTAGCGACGATCGCACTTCAACAACGCGCAGAACGCGGTAACATAAATTCCTTACCTTCAGCTGCAAACTTGCCACGCACCATCAAAAATGCCTCGTCTAGGACGTGAGGAATCGCTTGAAAAGTTGCATTTAAGTGATCGGGACTAAAATAAACTATAATTTCTTCAGTAGGCTGGGGGATTCTTGCTAAAAGCGCGTCTAATGTGGGGATAGTGGCTCCTACTACGTCAAAAAGCTGGAGTTGAGTATCTGTAATCTCCATACAAAAAATCACATCTAAATCTTCTGCATAACACAGAGGGCGACTTGCTTCATTTACAAAGAATAAAGCTTTCTCCTGCTGCGGCAAAACTCCAACAACATTCGAGACGGGTGTACGAGTTTCTACAAGTCGATGCAGTATTTTGATATCGTTTGAGTCGGAAAGATTTAATAAGCGCAAGCGATCGCTACTCCCTTTTACCTCACACTGTGCCACAAATTTGTGTTCTTCTACAACACGAAAGCCAAAAGGTTCATATAATTCGGGTTGTGATGTTGTCAATACTAACGTTTTATAATGGCGATCGCAGTAATCCAGTACTTCTGTCATAATTTCCCGATAGTACCCGCGACGACGATATTCAGGATGCGTTGCTACAGCATGAATTCCTCCTACTGTCATGCTTTCTCCCATAATCAGCAGCGGAATTTCTAAAACGCCTACGTGTGCGATTGCAATATCATTATGAAACCGAATAAACGGAGTTGAAGCCGTTTCCCAAGGTGCGCCCAATTCTTTTGCCGCGTTGGCTAGACTGTTGATATCAAAACCAAAATCAGAAAATACAGTGTCTAGTAGAGCAAATAAACGTTTACTCAGCGTAGGATCTGCACTAAAAGACTGCTCAAAGCGATATAAACTCATAATTATCAGGTGGATATAAATAAGCCAAACATCATACGCAGTAGGTAAAACTCAATTGCTCAATTAAGTTATTGATTAGTGCTCGCAAGTCACTAATTGCCCATTACCAAACTTTCTCTGGTTATATTGTAGTACGAAATAATACAAGCAAATTTATCTATGACTACAACACAAACAAGATTATTTACGGTACAGGAGTATCACAAAATGGCAGATCTGGGAATTTTGCACCCAGATGAACGAGTAGAATTGATTGAAGGGCAAATTCTCAAGATGGCGGCTAAAAACCCACCGCACTCAGCAATTACAAAGCGCACTGCGGATACATTACGCGATCTTCTCACTAAAAAAGCCGATATTCGAGTTCAAGAACCAATTCATATTGATAATCGTTCAGAACCCGAACCTGATATCGCGGTTGTCAAAATAAATTCCCGCGATTACATTGACAGACATCCTATTCCAAATGATGTTTTTCTTGTTATTGAGGTAGCAGATCGTACATTAAACTACGACTGCAACAAAAAAGCAGCGTTGTATGCAGATGCGGGTATTCCTGAATACTGGGTTATTGATGTTAAAAATGAAAAAGTTATTGTTTTTAGGGAACCTAAAAGTAAAACTTATCAACACAAATCTACTCAAGATAAACATACTATCCTCAACTTGACAACTTTTTCTGACATTTATCTAGAGGTAGACAAAATTTTTCCCTGATATTTTGATTAGTGCAAAAAGTGGCGGATTCCCGTAAATACCATGATTAAACCTAACTCATTTGCCGCATCGATCGAATCTTGATCGCGCAGACTCCCACCAGGTTGCACGATCGCAGAAATTCCCGCAGTCGCCGCAGTTTTTACCGAGTCATCAAACGGAAAGAAACCGTCACTTGCTAAGAATCCACCACGCGCTTTTTCTGCGGCTTGATCCAAAGCAATTTGCACTGAACCGACACGATTCATTTGCCCTGCGCCGACACCCGCAGTCGTGCGATCGCGCGTGACAACAATCGCATTCGACTTAACGTGCTTGCATACTTTCCACGCAAACAATAATTCTGCTAATTGTTCTGGTGTAGGCTGCTTTTGCGTGACAACTTGCCATTGATGCGGATCAGCAACAATATCATCCGCCGCTTGTACTAAAAATCCACCCGCAATCACTTTTACAGTTTCCTTTGCGCCTACATTTAACTCAGGTAAAACCAAAACACGCACTTTAGATTTAGCCGCTAATATCTCCTGCGCTTCTGCGTCGCAACCAGGTGCAACCACACATTCCAAAAACGTCTTCGTTAACTCAGTTGCAGTCGCCGCATCAATCGGCTGATTGAGTGCAACAATTCCACCAAAAGCCGAAGTAGAATCGGCATTAAAAGCTTTGGTATATGCTTCTACAAGCGAATTTCCCAAGGCAACACCGCAAGGATTCGTATGTTTAATAATTGTCGCAGCAGGAGTATCTGTAAACTCAGCAATAATTCGCCGCGCTGCTTCTAAATCTACTAAGTTATTGTAGCTCAGTTCTTTTCCTTGAAGTTTTGTAGCCGCCGCCCAGCCACTCAAATCACTACCAGTTTGATACCAAATTGCTTCCTGATGCGGATTCTCCCCATACCGTAAAAGCTGCAACTGCGTCCCTGAAAGCATATATTCTTCCCTCACTCCTCGCCCCTCGCCCCTCGCCCCTACCAAGTAAGATGCGATCGCCTGGTCATAACCCGATGTGTGAGAAAATGCCTTAATCGCACAGTCTTGGCGAAATTCAAGAGATACATTGCCATCGTGTTGCCGTAATTCTTCTAGATAAGCCTCATACAGCGTAGGGTCGCACAATACTGTTAAATGAGCGTAATTTTTTGCCGCTGCTCTCAGCATAGCAGGACCACCGATATCAATTTGTTCAATCGCATCGGGTAAAGTGACATCAGGTTGAGCGATCGTCGCTGCAAATGGATACAAGTTAACGACGACTAAATCAATCGGGCGAATTTGGTTATTTTCTAAATCTGCAACGTCTTGCGCAACATCACGACGCGCTAATATTCCACCATGAATGCGTGGATGTAATGTTTTGACTCTTCCGCCTAAAATTTCTGGCGAACCCGTGTAATCAGCAACTTTTGTTACTGGTAATCCTGCATCTTTCAGGATTTGGGCTGTACCACCACTGCTAATCAGATCAAAGCCGAATTCTGCAACTAAACTGCGAGCAAAATCAACCAACCCTGTTTTATCCGATACGCTTAGCAGTGCCAGACGTGCCATAGTTCACAACTTCCTTAGTTCCGAGTTGAAAATCATATCATTTTTTATAAGTGTCAATCTCAATGCACCATTACCACTTCGCAACTCATTCTCCAAAGCACCAGAACAAAACTAGCGCGATCGCGCCCCAAATCAGCATATTCGGTAGATGAAACTCTCGGATAAAAGTTAGCGGAGTCAACACAAATATTTCCGTTGTCCAACTTGCCGCAAACAGTAGAAACAAAATTAATAAAAATGGTGGCATGATGATTGATTTTTTTTGCAATCAGACTTACTTCATAGCGGCGATTGCACTCAGTTGCAATCCTAAATTATCCACGAACACCTTTTTGTTTTCTCTGAGTTCTCGTTATCGCGATTCAGTTCGTTAAAAAAATAATCACAACTCGGATACTGCTTTGCTGTACTTCCAATTTAAATTTTTGACTGTCAAGCTACAGAAAACGCTAAGATAAATTGTGAAATGTTTTGCCTACAGTGGGTATTATAAGGTGTTTTCTACCCTGCTTGCTGACTTTCAGATTATCTTCGAGCGCGATCCGGCAGCACGTAACTGGCTGGAGGTGTTATTTTTCTACCCTGGCTTGCAAGCAATTATCTTGCATCGGATAGCTCACAAGCTATATAAAATCAACATTCCCTTTATTCCTCGCCTGATTTCTTTTATAGCACGATTCATTACAGGTATTGAAATTCATCCAGGCGCAGCGATTGGCAAAGGCTTTTTTGTCGATCACGGTATGGGAGTTGTCATCGGGGAAACAGCCATTGTAGGCAACTATGTTTTGCTTTACCAGGGAGTCACGCTTGGTGGTACAGGTAAAGAAAGCGGCAAACGTCACCCTACGTTAGGTGATAACGTCGTCGTTGGCGCAGGTGCCAAAGTCTTAGGGAATATCGAGATTGGCAATAATGTACGAATTGGTGCAGGCTCAGTGGTTCTGCGGAATGTGCCTTCTAACTGTACAGTTGTCGGTGTACCAGGACGCGTGATTTATCGCTCTGGTGTTCGTGTCGATCCCTTAGAACATGGTAGCTTACCCGACTCAGAAGCGGAAGTTATTCGCGCTTTGGTCGATCGCATAGAATCGCTAGAACAACAAGTGGAACAGCTACAGCACAAGCAGACTCCTGCACCTGTGTATCATATTTCAATTGCTGCGGAAGAAGCAACATTAGCACCTATTCAGGAAGAAATACCAGCAACTCAAGGTGCAGCGTGTCAGTTAAAAAATAAAGCGATTCAAGAGTTTCTTGACGGCGCTGGAATTTGATTAAGGGTTAATCTCCTGTGTAGACCAAGTGCGATCGCTGTTGCGAGTATAGAAATATCTATTTTGTGGTTCGCCACGCAGTTTTAAGTGATCTACCTCAATCGGTTCGAGTAGTAATAGACAAAAATGCGGTAACGGTTGAGTTGCATCCGGTGGTGGAACATCAAATCCTGAATCATCTCTTGGTTTTCCAGGATGAGGATAAGCAAAAAGTAACCGCGCCGCATCACTAACTTCGCGCCAAGTTTTGTAACGTGCTTGCTGTAACGTTGCGTTGGGGTGATCTTCGCCCACTAAATTTAAGTAACCGCCAATCCGAAATTGTTCGCGGGTGTCAACAAAGTACCAACACGCTTCCGCCCAAGGTTGGTATGCAATTTGTTCGGGTTTTTGCGTACGCGCATCGACGATGAATTTTAATTGATCGGTATCTTCCAGAAAACCGCGAAAGACAACAGTACGATTCGCAGGGCGATTATCCAAGCGCACCGTTGCAAGTTGTAAATACCGAGAAACCGGCTGCGAATTTTTATGCAATGCACGCGCTAGAGGCGATCGCCAAGGACTCACAATGATTATCTCCAAATACGTTTATCTAATGCCATCATGCCTCAATAAACAAGTAATAACGTATCAAAGACTATCAGGATCAATTCCCATCTCTCGTAATCTCGCGGCTAAACGTTCTGCGCGTTGTTCTGCTAAAGTGGCGCGATTGCTTGCTTGCATTGCTACTTCTTCTGGGGTAAGTAATCGATTTCCTGCTGCATCATACCAATAAAGCCATTCGCGCGTCCAACCTTGGTGTGTGCCTTGTTCTCTTCCAATTCCTAAGCCAATTTCGGGCATCCAATACGGTTCATCATGTAGCACGTATTGTCCATCAACCAGGCGATAAACTTCTAATACTTTCCGCTTACGACGTTTACCTCTGCCTGGAGCATAAATAACATAGTACAAAATACCCAAGCGAGCATAATCAATCTTTTTCTGTTCGTACTCGCCGCTATAAGTTTTAGAAACGACTTCTAAAGCCAATAGAGGAACTTTATTGTCTTCTTCCCACAAAACATAACTTAAACGCCCTTATTCGCCCACAAAGCGATCGACACCTAAACTCAAAAATCCATCAGGGACAATTGGTGGTTCTCCTGGGGCGTAGTAAATTCCCATATCAACACCAAAAAACCAATCACTGCGATCTGCCCAGACGAGCGCTAAGATAGCTGCTAAAAGATTGGGGATGAGGTTTTGTAGTTCACTATCCACTGGAGTGTCATCAGAATCAGGCAGTTCAGCAGATGTGGGCAAACATTGCCATGGCTCATACTGTTGTACCATAACCGCCTTTACACGAGCATTAAGGGCAACTCAATTAGGATCTTAGCTTGACAAGCGTTCAACGCCCTCACGCAGTTGCTTAACCCATCCATGTCCATACGCTACTGCTAGCGCAATACTCTCGAGAATGCAACCTCTTAAACACTATATATGAAAAACTGTATGATTTGAATATCAAATACTCGAACTCTTGAACCGCCTTGGGAATTCGCGTATAGTCTTAATCTGTCCCAAACCAACACCACTCTTCTATGGTTCGAGAGCTTGAGCGTACTAACCAAACTAGCCAGTTTCCTGAAACTGCGCCTGCTGCTAATCCAGTATTTTTCAGAACGTACAGCCGTCGCCAGCCAAATGGTAGACGCGAAAGCTGGGAAGAAGTCTGCGATCGCACGCTCAAAGGTTTAGTCAAATTAGGTAAACTCACCGACGCTGAAGTCGCGGTACTAGCTAAAATGCAGCACCAGATGAAAGCGCTTCCGAGTGGACGTTGGTTATGGGTTGGTGGCACAGAATGGATCGAAAAGCAAGAAAATTTTTCTGGGGCCTATAACTGTACAAGTACAAACGTCACTGACTGGCGGGCGTTTGGCTTGATGATGGATCTCGCAATGATGGGTTGTGGTACTGGTGCTGTTCTCGAACCGCAGTATATTCATCAGTTACCACCAATTCGCAATCGCTTAAACGTGTCGATTACTGGAGAAATTGGGATAACACCAGCACTCGAACGCAAAGAAATTACTGAAATTCAGATTGCAGGCAACGATATCACAATCTACGTCGGCGACAGTCGTCAAGGTTGGGTGAAATCATATCAAACGCTTCTCGAACTATCCAGCGATGCACAATTTGCAGGAGAAGTCAATGTCCGCGTCGATCTGCGTAATGTACGCCCAGCTGGTGAACTTCTCAAAGGCTTTGGCGGTGTTGCTAATCCGATCAAGCTACCCGAATTATATCAACGTTGTGCCGCAATTCTCAATAAAGCCGTAGGACGCCAACTTAATTCTGTAGAATGTTGTTTATTAATCGATGAAGCCGCTGTTGTCGTCGTTGCCGGAAATGTTAGAAGAAGTGCGGGAATGCGTCAAGGTGACAGCGACGATGAATTATTCGCTCAAGCCAAAAGTAATTTGTGGCAACAAGATGAGAATGGTAACTGGCGAATCGATCCCGAACGCGATGCGTTACGAATGGCAAATCATACGCGCGTGTTTCATCGTCAACCAACATTAAATGAATGTGTTGATGCCGTACGCAACCAGTATTATTCAGGCGAAGGGGCAATTCAATACGCACCCGAAGCGATCGCTCGTGCAAATGCAGATATCTTAACAACTCCTCAACTCAAAACCGAATTTCTGCAAGCTTATAATCACGGTAAAGAACAAGCAAGAGCATGGTTACGCGATCGCTTTAATGAATTTCCACCTGAAGAAATCGCACACCGACTATCAAGATATGCTCTGAATCCTTGCGGCGAGATCACTGGCGCAAATTTTCATTGTGTATCAGGAAAAACTTTACTAATTACTCGCCAAGGTATTTATAAAATTCAAGATATTGTTGGTGAAGAAGTTGAAATTTGGAATGGTAAACGCTGGAGCAAAGTTGTTCCATTTCAAACTAATACTGGACAGAAATTATATAGAGTTAGATTTGGTGATGGCTCTTATTTAGATGTCACAGAATACCATCGATTCTTTGTTAAAGATAGATTTGGTAAAAGCTATGAAGAAGTCCAGACAAAAGATTTATTATCGCATAGCAAATACTCAATTCATACAGAACCATTTGTAATTGAATATCAAGATGGAGAAGCTATTGATCCTGCGTATGCTTATACATTAGGAGTAGCTGTAGGTGACGGAACTTTAGATCAAAATGGCAACGCAAAAATTAGACTATACACCAAGAAATCTGAACTTTTAGTTTCTGGAAAAAAATCTCCTCTAAGAAACTATGATTACTTGCCATCTTTTGTAGACATCACTGATTTAGGGTTTTCAGGAGAACTTTTGTACCGCTTGAAAACACAAGCTGATGCGTTAAATATAATTGGTTTATGGAACAAGCAAGCAATTCTTGCTTTTATAGCTGGGCTAGCTGATACTGATGGTTCTAATACTCAAGGAAATGGCATTAGAATTTATATTGCTGACTACGAAAGAGCGTATCGACTACAGTTACTTTTATCCAAGTGCGGGCTTCACTCATCGGTAAACATGATGGCTCGTAAGGCATCTGCAACAAATTTAGGGAAAAGATCGCAAGATCTATACTATTTGCAGATTACTGATTGCAATCAAATTCCTTGTCAGAGATTGGATACAAGTAAAGGATGCAAGCCTACAGCAAAAGGAAAATGGCAAGTCATCAAAAGCGTAGAAGAGTTACCAGGCTGTCATGATACTTATTGCTTCAATGAGCCAGAATTCCACAAGGGAGTTTTTGGCAACACTTTAACTGGAAATTGCAATTTGTCTGAGATCCATCTTAATCAAATTGACCCGAATAACCATCAAGAACAAGCAGAAGCATTTACCGCAGGTGCGCTTTCAGTTGCCACGTTATTGAACCACAAATTTATTGAACCACGCTATCAAAAATCGCGCGAATTAGACCCAATTGTTGGTGTATCTTTTACAGGGTTATTTGACTTTTTTGTTCGTGCTTTCGGTGTCGATTGGTTGCATTGGTGGACAGCAGGAAGACCAGAAACATCAAAAGGTTTAGAATACAAACAAAAAGAGCAAGAATATCTTAGTCGGTGGAAAGACATTGTTCATCAGATAATTTGGGAATATTGCGATCGCCACAACATCAAACGCCCGAACCGCTGTACAACCGTGCAACCCTCAGGCACAAAATCTTTATTGACAGGTGCTTCTCCTGGTTGGCATCCACCTAAGTCACAGCGCTTTATTCGCCGGATTACATTCCGCAGTCACGATCCTGTGGCGTTAGCTTGTCTTGACTACGGCTACAACGTTGTTCCATCGCAATCGGATAAAGACGAAAATGGCAATCTGCTTAACGATCCCTTCGATCCGCGTTGTACCGAGTGGTTAGTCGAAATTCCTGTAGCTGTACCTTGGGCTGATTTACCAGGTGCGGATGAAATTGATATCAGTCAGTTTAGTGCGATCGCTCAAATGGATTTTTATATGCAAGTTCAAAAGTATTATGTCTCGCACAACACCTCTGCCACAATCGAACTAAGAGAAAACGAAGTCGAAGCACTAGGGACTCGCATCTACGAAGCTATCAAAAATAACGAAGGCTACATCTCCGCCGCACTTCTAGCGCGATTCGACGATCATCAAACGTTTCCGCGTTTACCCTTTGAACCAATATCTAAACAGCAATATGATGAATTAATGCAACAAGTAAAAACGCAACGCCGCACCAACGATTTTCAGTCAGCACTCATTCAATACGACGCGAAAGACTTATCCGAGGTAGGACCTGCGGGGTGTGATTCTGATAAATGTTTGTTTTCCGAGCAGAAACCTGTTTAGCTGCACATATGAGCCTTCTTTATTAGTCAGGAAGGCTTGTGTCACCTTTATGTAGGTTAGTCAGCATTGGCAGACGCTAGAATAAAAGGCAATCAAGGACACAGGAAAGATATTTATTATGTTTGGAGATGAACTCAAACCAATTTTCCAACAACTGACTCAGCACCCAGGCTCATTTTTAGGTGGTTTCTTTTCTGGCTTGTTGCGGCTAAATTTGGGAGAAGACCCTGTAAAAAGCTGGCTGGATCAACAACTAGGTTACACGACTTACGTATCGCCAACAAGTCAGCCACAAAACGGCAAAACAGCTGGTCCTCAGTCGATATCAATCGAGTAATTATATTGAGGCGATCGCCGCTTAACTATTTTGTAGGCTTCGACCGCATTTAAGGAGCAGTAAACATAACATATCCTAATCACTCGTATTTGAAACGCACTTATAAGACTTGCCACATTACTATATGTATTTAAGCGTAATTAAAGAAATTAAACTAATACAAAACATATAGTCTTTGTAATGCAAGTAACCTTTGATAACTGAGTGAATAGGATATGATAAAACCGTATGCGTAAGTTCAGTCCTATCATTGGTTGAGTTTTAGACGCTGCCGACTCGGTTGCCAAGCTGGAAATTCTATCACTGGTAAATGAGACGCACTGCACTCTTGGCAAGCCTCCTAGATAAGGTCGTCTTGAGTAACTGAACTTTAGCTTCTGTTCAGACTTACGTGATCGATATGACTATTTACGTTGGAAACCTCTCCTACCGCGCCACAGAAGACGACTTGAGAGCAGTATTTGCAGAGTATGGCACAGTGAAAAGAATTGTCTTGCCGACCGACCGAGAAACCGGTAGGATGCGCGGCTTTGCCTTTGTTGATATGACAGAAGATGCCCAAGAAGATGCCGCAATCACCGAGTTAGACGGTGCTGAATGGATGGGACGTCAACTGAGAGTTAACAAAGCTAAACCACGCGAAGAAAACAACCGACGTAATGGTACAGGTATGCGCAGAAACGAATATTAATTAACTTTTACTAGCACTAGTTAGCGAAAGCGATAGTGGCTGAAATTTAACTAGAAGTTACAAATTTATAAATTGAATTGCTCCGGCAAGTTATGGAACATAAACAAGATACCATAGCAAGTCGGCTATTTTTATTCGAGCATTTTCGTTATGTAGCAATTAAGGTCTACGTTCTAACACAAACCGCTACCCTGTCTAGCGTTTGAAGAATCTGACCTTCGACCTCCGACCGCTGTTATATCTGCCAATCGTGCATTCTTATAGTTTAAACTAGCGCTGTTTCCACCAAATTTGACACAAGTGTGGCACTCTGAAAAACAGAGAGGAATATCTGAATCTTTCGCAAGTAACCAGCGGACAGCGTTATGCAAACCTTGCCTACTCCATCAACTACGATTAACCCAACCTCTGGGCTATTAACTGACACCACAATTCATCGCCGCAAAACTCGTCCGGTGAAAGTTGGCAATGTCACTATTGGCGGTGGCTATCCCGTCGTGGTGCAATCGATGATTAACGAAGACACACTTGATGTAGATGGCTCCGTTGCTGCGATTCGGCGCTTGCACGAAATTGGCTGTGAGATTGTCCGAGTTACTGTACCCAGTATGGCTCATGCTAAAGCCTTAGCAGAAATCAAACAAAAACTACATCAAACTTATCAGCCTGTACCACTTGTTGCGGACGTGCATCACAATGGCATGAAAATTGCACTAGAAGTTGCCAAGCACGTAGACAAAGTGCGAATCAACCCAGGGTTATACGTATTTGAAAAACCAAAGACCGACCGAACAGAATACACGCAAGCCGAATTTGATGAAATCGGTGAAAAAATTCGCGAAACATTAGAACCCTTAGTCATCTCCTTGCGCGACCAAGGTAAAGCAATGCGCATCGGTGTCAACCACGGTTCGCTTGCCGAAAGAATGTTGTTTACCTACGGCGATACACCCGAAGGCATGGTAGAATCTGCCTTGGAGTTCATTCGCATCTGCGAATCATTAGATTTTCGTAACTTAGTCGTTTCCCTCAAAGCTTCACGCGTTCCTGTCATGCTTGCTGCCTATCGCTTGATGGCGCAAAGAATGGATGAATTAGGTATGGATTACCCGTTGCATCTCGGTGTCACCGAAGCGGGTGATGGTGAGTACGGTCGCATCAAGTCCACCGCAGGTATTGGAACGCTTTTAGCCGAAGGAATTGGCGATACGATCCGCGTATCACTCACCGAAGCACCGGAAAAAGAAATTCCGGTTTGCTACAGCATTTTACAAGCTCTTGGCTTACGCAAGACGATGGTAGAGTATGTCGCTTGTCCTTCTTGCGGTCGTACTTTGTTCAATTTAGAAGAGGTATTACACAAAGTACGCGAAGCAACGAAACACCTGACGGGCTTGGATATTGCTGTCATGGGTTGTATTGTCAATGGACCAGGAGAAATGGCAGACGCAGATTATGGCTATGTCGGTAAGCAACCTGGTTACATTTCGTTGTATCGAGGTCGAGATGAAATCAAGCGCGTTCCTGAAGCTCAAGGCGTTGAAGAGTTAATCAATCTAATTAAAGCAGACGGACGGTGGGTAGAACCATAAACTGTTAAAGATTAGGGGTTTGGGAAATTGTTGAATAAATTAAGAATGGTGAAGGAATAGTGAAGAATATTTATCCTTCGTAAATTTTTTAATTTCAGCCCCCCGACCCCTAGTATCCGAACCCTATTCACTGAGATCGTGTGTTACATTGAGCATACTTGAATTGCATTTTCCCTCCGACTTTTGCAGTCATTATGGTCATTTCAAAACGTGGGCTTGTTCTGGGTGCAACAGCAGCAATGCTGACAACAGTTGCGATCGCTGGTGCGGGGATTCACTCGCGAGGTCAGGCTTTTTTTCAAGAAAGTCCCAAGGAATTAGTAGATGAAGTCTGGCAGATTATTGACCGTCAATATGTAGACGGCACATTTAACCAAGCGAATTGGCAAGCTGTGCGCCGCGAGTATCTCAACCGGTCTTACAGCAGCAAAGAAGATGCCTACAAAGCCATTCGCGAGATGCTCAAAAAGCTAGATGACCCCTACACTCGCTTTATGGACCCAGATGAGTTCAAAAATATGCAAGTTGAAACTTCTGGAGAACTGACGGGTATTGGAATTCAAATCGCCCAGGACGAGAAAACGAATAAATTGACTGTGATTGCTCCCATTGAAGACACTCCAGCCGCACGGGCTGGCATTCTTGCTAAAGATATTATTCTCCAAATCGACGGTCAAAGTACGGAAGGCATGGATATCAATCAAGCAGTATCCATGATTAAGGGCAAGCCAGGCACTCAAGTACGGTTGACGATTCAGCGAGAAAACCAGCAGCGAGAGTTTCAAATTACACGGGCGCGAATTGAATTGCACCCCGTCCGCTACAGTCAGGAAACGTCTCCAATCGGAAATGTGGGCTACATTCGTTTAACTCAGTTTAGTGCGAATGCCGCAGCAGAAATGCGCAATGCAATTCGAGATTTAGAGAACAAGCAAGTTCAAGGATATATTCTTGATCTACGTTCTAATCCAGGTGGTTTGCTGTTTTCCAGCGTAGAAATTGCACAAATGTGGTTGCAAGATGGCACGATTGTCTCGACAGTTGATCGCCAAGGAAAAAGAGACATTGAAAAATCTAGCCACCGCGCCTTGACAGATAAACCTGTTGTAGTTCTGGTTGATGGTGGTTCAGCGAGTGCGAGTGAAATTCTGGCAGGTGCTTTACAAGATAACAAACGCGCTGTCGTTGTCGGAACAAAAACCTTTGGTAAAGGCTTAGTGCAGTCGGTACGCGGGTTAGGTGATGGGTCAGGTTTGGCTGTGACAATTGCTAAATACTTTACCCCTAACGGTCGCGATATCAATAAATCGGGAATCAGTCCTGATGTGGTAGTCGAACTTACCGATCAACAAAAAGAATCGCTCGTTCAAGACCGCGAAAAAATTGGTACACCTGCCGATCCGCAATACTCTACTGCCTTAAATGTATTGCAAAAAGAAATTGCGGCGAAGCGTGGTAATCAAGCAGGAGTCACGCCGCAGTAGAGGGTTGATCGTCTGTACTTGGTTTACATAGGTTGGCATTTACCAGCCCGAATTAAACCTATCCGCCGTGCGAAGGCTTCTTCTTGCGAAGAAAAAGGTCCCCAACGGTCTTTAGCTGATACGTGTAGTTTGTCATCAGTGCGATCGCTCGGTACAACTTCGCAGTGACCTGTGGGACGTTTAATGATATACCAGGCTTGGGGATGGTTACTCATACTCAGGATCAGTCGTTTGCTTAAATAAATATGATTGATAGCACGGCGAAGGAATTCGCAGCTAGTAAACGAAGTCCACCTGCGTGGACTTTACAAAATCGAAATAACGTCAAATTAATGTAAAGGGAAGGCAAATCAACCTTCCCAATCATGCAGTTTCAAAAGACTCTAACTTTTGACCCTTGACCTCTAATCTCTTCTTCAACGATGATTATTGCCGTTGTTGTTGCCGTTACCATTGCCATTAGTAGTTGAGCAAACTCGCTCAGCTAGCTTTTCGGGAACTTCTTGAAGATGATGATATTGCCAGTGGAACGAACCAACGCCTAAAGTTAGCGATCGCAACTCAATAATAAAGTTGTGCATTTCGGCTTGTGGCAAGTACGCAGTCACATTATCCCAACCGTGCCAATCACTTCTCCCTTCGTAACCTAAAATTTGTCCTCGGCGTCCGCTGACAAGTTGCAACACCTTAGATGTAAATTCATTTGGTGTTGTTACTTCAATTGATACAATCGGTTCGAGTAGTGTAGGTTCGCCTTGCGGTATTCCGGTTTGCATCGCAATTCGCGCAGCTTGCTTAAAGGCTTGTTCAGAACTATCTACACTATGGTAAGAACCGTTTGTGAGTGTAACCGCAACATCCACAATCGGGAAGCCTAAAGGTCCGTGTGCGAGATATTCGCGAACTCCTGTTTCCACGCCTGGAATATACTGCTTTGGTACGACTCCACCAACAATCGTTTCCTTGAAATCAAAGCCTTCGCCGCGTGGTAACGGTTTGATCTCTAAATATACGTCGCCAAACTGACCGTGACCGCCACTCTGGTGCTTATAACGCCCGTGTACCGAAGCAATTGGTTTACGAATAGTCTCTTTGTAGGGTACTTGTGGCAGATGTGTCGTCATTGGCAAATTATATTTCCGCCGCAATCGATCTAAAGCAACTTGCAGGTGAATTTCACCTTGACCCCACAAAATCACTTCGTGCGTGTCGCCATGTTGTTCCCAATAAAGTGCAGGATCTTCTTCTAAAAGTTTACTGAGCGCTCCACTGAGTTTGACCTCATCATTGCGTTTTTCAGGCGTAATTGCCAAAGCATATACTGGGTCTAAATGTTCAGCTTTCGGTAATTCTGAAGCAAGTTCGCTATTCGATGACAGCGTATCTCCTGTGTGAATTCCTTCTAAGCGCGAGAGTGCTACGATGTCGCCTGCTTGCGCCTCAGTGAGTGAAGTTGTTTGTTGTCCCATCAAGCGATAAATACCACCTGCACGCACTCCATTGAGAACAATACCGTCCGTTAACTTACCTTGCCAAACTCGTACTAACGATATTTTGCCACCTTGGGGAGTGTAGTAAGTTTTGAGAACCTGCGCTAATGGTGCTTCGCTGTGTAAAACAACGCCGCGACGTTCTGCGGTTGTTTCTGGTGTTGGTGCTTCGCGTAGAAGTGCTTTGAGGAGCGATCGCACGCCAAAATCTTGTTCAGCAACTCCAAAAAATACGGGAACTACTAAATCTGCACCTAATTCGAGTTGGAGATCTTGTACAATTTCTTCTTGCGGTGGGTTAATTTCTTCTAGCAGTTCTTCTAACAAGCGATCGTCAAAGTTGGCGAGTTCTTCCAACATTTCCGTACGTGCTGCTTGTTCCTGTTCCTTAAACGCTTCAGGAAACGGAATTGGATCGCAAGCTGCACCTGCATGATACTGATAAGCTTGCTCGCTTACTAAGTCAATAAATCCGGTAATTTGTTCGCCTTGTGCGATCGGATATTGATGGGGAACAATCGGACGGCTAGAGATTGATTTTAAGGCGTGCAACATCTCCATAAAGTTGCTACTGCCTTTGTCCATTTTATTAACGAAGATTAGGTGAGGAATTTCCCAGTCGTCTAAGAATTTAAATATTGGTGCGAGTGTCAGCAGGCGTTGCTTTGATTCGTTAGAATTATCGTTTGTTGGTTCGCAAACAACAATCGCTGCATCAACTCCCATCAGCGCGTTATAAGTTTCTTGGGCAAATTCTACCGAGCCAGGACAGTCGATAAAGTTAAAGCGGACTCCGTTATACTCTGTACTGGCGGCATTAACTTCTACACTCATGTGGCGATCGCGGGCTTCGGTGGCGCTATCTCCTACCGTATTACCGTCGCGGATACTACCCTTGCGGGAGATTGCCCCAGTTACAAAAAGCAAACTTTCTAGTAACGTCGTTTTACCACTTAAATATGGGCCGACAATGGCAACATTGTGCAAGCCCATTTTTCCTTTTTCGTTCATAAAATCCTCCTGAGCTTTGCTCATGAAAGCACTGCATCTTTTGATTCGAGAAGCGATAATGATGCTGTAGGAAATTATCTGTTATTTAATCTTACTATTACCTATCTTTAATCAGAGCAACAAAAATCGTAGTCTCTTGTAAGATTTAGCTTAATAATAGTTAAGCTAAACAAACTTTTATCCAAGATTTTGAATTTTTATAAAGGAATGTCAGAATTTAGATTATTTGAACTCATTTCAAAAAAATTAGTCGTATTCTTAATATCCATACTCTCCGTAATGGCTTTTGCCAAAGCAGGCTTAACGACTTCTTCTTTAGCACAAGCAAGTTCCCAAACTGCTACAGATTGGGTCAACCAGGGACTAAAATTAATACAGCAAAACAAACTCAAAGAGGCGATCGCCGCGTTTGAAACAGCAACTAAGCTCGATCCTAAATTAGCCCCAGCACACTACAATTTAGGACTTGCCTTGCGTGAAACTGGACAACTCCAACCCGCCGCAGATGCATTTTATCGCGCAATTCAAGTTGAACCAAAGTTTGCCTTAGCTTATGCTAACTTAGGAGCAGTTCTATTAGAAGGAAACAACGCCCAACAAGCACAAGAATTTTTACAAAACGCAATAAAACTGGAACCAAATTTAGGACTAGCACACTACAACCTAGGTTTAGTCAAAGAGCAACAACAAGATTGGCAAGGTGCGATCGCAGCGTACAATACAGCACTTAAATACAGCCCAAACCTCCCAGAAATTACTTATCATTTAGGTGTCGTCTATCTTCAACAAAATCAAGTTGACCAAGCGATCGCCGCCTTTCGCGAAGCCATTAAACTTAAACCAAACTATGCTGAAGCTCATTACAATATAGGCGCGATTCTATTTGGGCAAGGCAATTTCCAATCGGCACTAGAAGCCTTTCGTCAGACTGCTTTAGCAAACAGAAACTATGCAAATGCGTACTATGCCGCAGGACTAGCCTATATGCATCTAGGGCAACATCAAAACGCACAAATAGTCTTGCAATCTGCCAAAACCTTGTACGCATCTCAAGGCAATTCGCAGTGGGCAAAAAGTACCCAAGAACTTCTACAACAAGCCAGCAGTCAAGACGGTTAGCTTTTAGTAGTAAGTCCACGAAGGTGGACAGGGTTTGTCTAGCAGCGAATTTATTCGCCAAGCTAGTGAAATTGAAGTAGTTGACAAGAAAAAGACAAGCATGATATTTTAATATTAAATTATTTAATGTTAAACTATAAATGGGAACGCGACATCATGGTACAGAAGAAGAGGTAAGAGCATTAGACACGTATATTAAGTTGGTACGTGCCGCAGATTCAATATCATCTCGGATTCATCGTCATTTGGATGAAACAAACTTGACGATTACACAATTTGGTGTCCTAGAGGCGCTGTACCACCTGGGTTCGATGTATCAACGCGACCTCGCCGCAAAACTTCTGAAAAGTGGTGGTAATATCACTTTGGTCATTGATAATTTGGAGAAGCGAGAGTTAGTGAAACGCGAACGCGAACCTGACGATCGCCGTTGTATTCGAGTCAACTTGACCGAAACGGGAAAACAGTTAATCAGTCGCATCTTTCCAACTCATGTCGCGGCTGTGGTGACGGAAATGGCTATATTGAGTACCTCTGAACAAGAAGAACTTGGTCGTTTATGTCGGCGGTTGGGTAAAAAAGAATAATTGTTGGTGCTGTTTTTTTGCACAATTACTTTAACATTAAACGATTTAATTTAAAACTAAGGAGGAAGTGATGATTACATTACGTCCAGCAAGCGATCGCGGTCATGCAAATCATGGTTGGCTAGACACCTACCACACATTTTCCTTTGCGAATTACTACGATCCCGACCACATGGGATTTCGGGCTTTGCGTGTCATCAATGAAGACCGCGTTCATCCAGGAAGAGGATTTGGCGCACACGGTCATCGTGACATGGAAATTATTACTTATGTACTCGAAGGCGCACTCGAACATAAAGATAGCTTAGGTAACGGTGCAATCGTTACACCAGGCGAAGTCCAGCGGATGAGTGCGGGAACAGGAATTGTTCATAGTGAATTTAATCCTTCAAAAACCGACTCAGTTCATCTGCTGCAAATTTGGATTTTACCGAATCAGCAAGGATTAGAACCAAGTTACGAACAGCGGATGTTTCCCCTAGCCGAGAGACAATCACAACTGCGACTAATTGCATCAAGTGACGCGCGCGATGATGCCGTTAAGATTCACCAAGATGTCGATTTGTACAGTTCAGTACTGCAAGCAGGCGATCGCCTATCTTATCAATTGCAACCCAACCGCTACGGCTGGTTACAAGTAGCAAGAGGTGCTGTAAATCTTAACGGACACGCCTTGCAAGCAGGTGATGGTGTCGCTATCAATGAAGCTGAGTTACTCAAAATCAACACAGATAGCGGTGCAGAAATTTTGCTATTCGACTTGGCGTAACCAAGAAATTTTTTGCATACGCTTAGCGATTGAAACCGCAGCTAAACAGACGAAACCGAATAGGTTTTTAACAACCCTTGTTGTTTCGTTAGTCCACGCAGGTGGACTTAGTTTTTGAGGCGCGACTTTAGTCGCTAGGCGGTTTTGCAGTATTTATTCAAGAGGTAAAAATGAAAATTTTAGTTGTCTATTACTCGATGTATGGTCACACATTGCAGATGGCAAAAGCTGTCGCAGAAGGTGCAAGTCAAATTGCGCAAGCCGAAGTGATGCTACGCCGCGTACAAGAGTTTCCTGAAGTTGACAAAATTATCGATCAAAACGAGTTTGCCAGCCAAGTACGCGAACAGCAAAAAGATATACCCATTTGCACTGTTGATGATTTGCGCGAAGCTGACGCTGTGATTTTGGGTTCTCCGACTCGATACGGTAATATGTGTGCGCAAATGAAGCAGCTAATCGATTCAACCGCACAGCTATGGCTTAAGGGTGAAATGGAAGGTAAACCAGCCGCTGTATTTACCTCTACAGCTTCGACTCACGGCGGACAAGAAACAACGCTACTAACAATGATGGTTCCGCTATTACACTTAGGTATGCTTATTGTCGGCGTGCCTTACTCTATACCAGGAATGATTCACACAGAAGCGCGTGGCGGTACACCCTATGGGGCGACAACAATAGCAGGCGGACAAGGCGAGTTGCAACCAACATCAGAAGACTTGGAAATTTGCAAAGCATTAGGGCGTCGTGTGGCTGAGGTGACGGCTAAGGTGCGATCGTAATTCTTGACTCTGCCACAGTTAGCTTGAGTATGCGGCTGTGGTGGTTCTGTCTTTTACTTAACTCGGCTAAAGAAAATTGCTGCACCGACGATTAAACTTAGGAGGAATAAAGGAACCCAAAGATTGGGTATATCTGCTGTCGTCATAGCTATGAAATTAATGCACTGGCTTTTAACGTAAAATTGGGCTGTAATTCGGTAAAAATACAATGTCAATGAAGCTGTTTGCAATTTTATGGCTAACAGGTATGACAGGTGTTATTTCTATTTTGGGGATGAACTTACCCATTCCTGAAGATGAAGAACTGCAATTGCCTCTTTGGGGTATCAAATTACTTTCCTTGATTCAGCCAACTATTCTTTTAGCTATCGCCGTATCGATTGGTGTTGCTCTCGCTCATAAGGTTCGATTGTCAGCACCTTTAGCCGAAGCAGTAGCCTATGGAACCTCGCTTCGCAGGGCTATTCAGCCTCAAGTGATTCCAGGAATTATTGGTGGTTTGCTAGGGAGTATCGTACTGATTACTATCGAGTTCTTTGCCAAACCTTTTTTACCCTTAGATTTTGTTCTCAAAGGTGAAGCGTTCTCAAACAATACCTCTTTTTTAACTCGCATTCTATATGGCGGTATTACCGAAGAGTTATTACTGAGATGGGGAATGATGACGCTTTTTGTATGGATAGGTTGGCGCATTTTTGCAAAAGGGCAAGGTGAACCATCGACATTTTACTTTGTAGCAGCGATCGCTCTTTCCGCTTTCCTATTTGGCTTAGGTCATTTACCGCTTGTCTTTGCACTAGGAACACAAGTGACTACTTTAGTGATTGCTTATATAATTGTCGGTAATTCAGTTTTTGGTTTAATAGCGGGCTATCTCTACTGGCATCAAGGTCTGGAAGCGGCAATGATTGCTCATATGCTGTTTCATATTGTTCTTGTCACTGCAAACTATTTTGCTCGATAACACAACGACGCTAGTAGTTTCTCGTTGAGCTTGATGTACATTTGGAATGCGTAATGTTTGACGGCGCGATCGCCTGTAGTTAGTTCATAATACATAGGCAAGCCGCATTATCGGAGAAGCGCTCATGACATCTCCAAACACTGTGATATGGTTACAAGAACGAACGGCTTTAGGAATTCTTTCGGGTGAAGTATTAGAAGCGATCGCGCAAGTTCTTGAAGAAAAAACCTTGCCAGAAAATTATCTTCTCGTTACAGAAGATACGCCTCCAGAAGCACTTTATATTCTTAAACAGGGCAAACTAGAAAGTTATCGAACTCATCAAAACAGCATAGCAGCAGCGTGTAGTTTTCTTCCTGGAACTGTTGTTCATCTCCAGGAACTTTTGTTAGACCAACCTGCACAGCGGACGATTAAAACGCTTGGTGAAAGTCAGTTTTGGGTGATTCCAGCAGCGCAATTCAAACAAATTGTGACGCAACACCCTGAAATCGCACAGGTTTTCTCGCGTCAACTCATTCAAGAAGTCGCACAACTTACCTCAGCACTCTCTTACGAACAAGAACGTTCTCAAGCGCTACGCCCCTACTTAGTAACTAAAGCTCAACGCGGAATTGTGGGGACAAGTCGTTATGCAGTCCGATTGCGTGCAGCAATCCGCGAAGCTAGTATGAAGCGCGATTCAGTGTTGATTTTTGGCGAACCAGGATTAGAGAAAGACAATATTGCGGCTTTGATTCACTTCGGTTCTCCGCAGCGCCGCCAACCTATTATCAAACTTAACTGTAGTATTCTGCAATCGAGCGGTGCAGATTTGTTTGGTCGCGCGAGTGGTAAGGTCGGATTGCTCGAATGGTTAGGAGATGGCACGCTTGTTCTCAACAATATTCAAGATCTTCCTGCGGAATTAGTTCCCGCATTAGTACAGTTACTTAAAACGGGTACGTACACTCCAGTAAGTCGTCCAGGAGAACCAACTCCTACACCTCGAATTTCTCGCGCTCGTATTTTGATGATTTCTGAAAGAACTCAGTCTACAATTGAGCGCTGTGCTGGTCAAATTATCAAAGTTCCTCCGCTACGCGTACGCAAAGCTGATATTAAAGCCCAAGCTGAGTATTACATTAGTCTCTACAGTCGCAGCCAGGGCATTGCCAAACCAAAAATTACTCCAGAAGCATTGCGTCGTCTACAATCCTACGATTTTCCTGGTAATTTGCGAGAACTGCAAAGCCTTGTAGAAAGAGCTATTGTTCAATCCGCAGGAGGATTAGAACTTACTGAAGAAATCTTTTGGTCAGCCCAAACGAAGAAAAAACAATTCCGCGTCAATCTACTTAATATGTATCCTGGATTGCGGCGATTTTTGCGCAGTCCTTGGTATCCAGACCGAATTAATTATGGCTTCACTTTGTGGTTTTTTGCTGTTGTTGTTGTTGTCCTGTTTGTAGGTCCGCAACATCGTAGCGAGAACTTTGCCTTAAATATGTTTTGGGCGTGGTGGTGGCCTTTAATTTTACTCGGATTTCCGTTTCTCGGACGAATTTGGTGTGCATTTTGTCCGTTTATGATTTACGGAGAAGTGACACAAAAGCTTTCTCTGTGGCTATTTCCGCGACAATTAAAGTCTTGGCCGCGACATCAAGCTGAAAAATGGGGTGGATGGTTTTTATTTGGCTTATTTACCTTAATTTTCTTGTGGGAAGAACTTTGGAATTTAGAAGATACGGCTTATCTTTCTAGTTGCTTGCTGTTATTAATTACCGCTGGGGCGATGATTTTCTCGGCAATTTTTGAGCGCCGATTTTGGTGTCGCTACCTCTGTCCTATTGGCGGCATGAATGGGCTATTTGCGAAATTATCGATGATTGAATTGCGCGCGCAACAGGGAACTTGTTCGGCAGAATGTACGACGTATCAATGTTACAAAGGTGGTCCGCAAAAGGGTGAAGGGATGGAAACGGATGGATGTCCTTTGTACTCGCACCCTGCACAGCTTGAAGATAACCGCGATTGTGTTTTGTGCATGACGTGTTTGAAAGCTTGTCCGCATCGTTCAGTTGAAGTCAACTTGCGTCCCCCTGGAATTGAATTATGGACAACGCACGTACCCCGTTCTTATGAAGTGGCGTTGTTGTTTTTGCTATTTGGTGGAGTCTTTTTGCATCGTTTACCAGAGTTGCAAGCGACTCTAGGTTGGCATTTAGATTTAACGCAGTTTTTACCACATTTGGGAGTGTCGTTAGTTGCCTTAGTAATTCCGGCAAGTGTTGCGCTGTTCGTATACGGTGTCATGCAGCTATTCTACTTGTTCAGCAATTCTATCAAAAAAGCTTCTGTTCCTAAGCCTAAACCGTTTCTAGAAATAGCTTACGGTTATTTACCGCTTGTATTAGGCGGAAATTTGGCACACTACTTGCGTTTAGGTTTGGGAGAGGCTGGCAGAATTGTTCCAGTAACGTTAGCAACTTTTGGCTATAGCGGTCAAGGAATGCCGATTGTGATAGCACATCCTGCTGTCACGGCTTTTTTACAAGGTGTCACTTTAATTTTTTCTGTACTGTTAACGATATTCTTGACGCATAAAATTACTCGTCAGCCGTTACGTCTTTTATTACCGCAACATTTAGGCGCGATCGCATTAACCGCAATGATTTGGATACTTGTTGTCGGTTGGTAAGCGAGTACGAATCAATTCGCTGCTTGATAACAAAGTCCACCTTCGTGGACTACTTTGTAAAATTTAATCCTGCATCATTGATTTATAGCAGTCGATCGAACACGCTAAGTTGATAGTTGACAAAGCCTTCCCACACTCTCTTCACTGTCAACTGATCTGTGACCTCTGCTATTTTTCGCAAAAACCTGTGCAACTATCTGCGCGCGACGAAACTTCAAGCTTACGAAATGTTCGCTTTAAAGCTTGCTTAACGGAATTTTCACCTTACCAATCTCTACATTGGTTCGCCCCAAAGCAACCAATTCGGCAATTTGCTATTCATGCGGTGTTAGACGATCGCTTTCATAACGCTGCGATCGCACGGTTGCAGCCTAAGAAGCTAAGCCTGATGAAGCACGATAATATTGCGGATGACCAGCGATCGCGTCACCCACACAAAATTAAAGATGAAATTAAACTGAAAATTTATTTGAATTATTCTGTTCTCAATTACTTGTGATACTTTCTCAATTGGTAGAGACTAAAACTTCTGTTGCATTTACTGAAACTGTTTCTGGCTCTGCTTTTGGAGCATCGCTCACAGTTGCAAAGTGTTTGTCAATAACTTGGGGAATTTCTGCGGCTTGAATGCGGCTGTAACGGGTTTTATCGGGCATAACTATATTGGGACCAGCTTTGCATTGCTTGAGACAGCCTGTGCCTTTGATAGCGACTTCTTCTTCTAAACCGCGATCGCTTAAAGTTGCTTGTAATGCTTGACAAACTGCTGTTCCGCCCCGCTTCATACAGCTAGACTTTTGACAAACCAAGATACTTGCTTTCTTTTTACTTGGTGCTACTTTTGAAGTCACATTCTCTGGCGCGTGAGGCGTTGTGCGCGTAACTTGTGCAGCTTTAAGTTTGAGTTTGCCCGTTTTTAAGTCGAGCTTGCGTTCGCCTAGTACTTGTACCCAATCGCCTGGTATTAATTGCAACTCTTGCTGTCGTAGCTCTTTGCAAGGTTTAATCCAGTATTCACCATCTGCACTAGCTATACGTAGATATTTAAGCTTGTAGCCATCTTCTAAAATAAAATTCAAAAAGCGCCCTTCTAACGTAAAATCTGATACTTTTTTGCTTTTGAATTTACCCATGTCTATTTACCTTATATTTAAATTGTCTTAAAAATCCTGTTCCCAGCAGCGCTCTAACCAGCAGACTAAATCATGACGGGACATTTTGAATTGTCTTGATACACTCCAAAGTTGAATTGCGGTAGTGACATCAACAACGCGAACTCGTAATGGTTGATTTGTGACACACCAACAAGGAATTGCAAGCTCTTGTAGTCGTTGGTAAATTTGCCATCTATCTATACCGTTTACTTCCACTGTCTCGCCGACATTCAAACTAGCCCCCGATGTCAAGACAACTTCCTCCATAAAGCTCCGTTAAGTGAACCCAACCGATTGCAGCCGATTTCCTTTGTGCTGAAACGCAGGAAAATTTAACTTTAAATCTAGAATACATTAACTGCGAATAATTCTCAAAACATTTGCGAAAAAAAAGCAAATCGGGTGGTATGTGAAGACTTTGTAAACGCTAAAGTAAAGCGATCGCAACGATCGTAGGGGTTACAGCAAACTAGAATGGTACTGGATGCTACGTTGAGCAGGCGTGTTCCTGCAATACAATGCTCAAAAAGAGAGGAAACATATGGCTGAAACTCGAACCGTATTACGTAACTTTGGGCAGGTCTACGACAACCCCGTTCTGCTAGATCGCTCAGTAACAGAGCCAATTTGCGAGGGCTTGAACGCCGCCTTAGCTAGCTTCCAGGCTTTGTACATTCAATATCAAAAACATCATTTTGTCGTTGAAGGCGCAGAATTTTACCAACTACATCAATTCTTCAACGAAAGCTACGACGAAGTACAAGAACACGTCCATGACGTTGGCGAACGTTTGGATGGTATTGGCGGTGTCCCCGCTGCAACATTTAGCAAGTTGGCAGAACTCTGCTGCTTTGAACAAGAACCCGATGGCGTGTTTTCCTGTCGCCAAATGGTCGAACATGACCTCGCTGCGGAACAAGCAATTATCAGCTTGATTCGTCGCCAAGCAGCCCAAGCCGAAAGTTTAGGCGATCGCGCTACGCGTCATTTATACGAAAAGATCTTGCTAGAAACAGAAGAAAGAGCATATCACTTAGCACACTTCCTTGCCCATGACAGTCTCACATTGGGATTTATGGGTAACGGTAATAGTAACTAGTAGGAGTGTGGGAGTGTAGGAGTGTAGGAGTGTGGGAGTTGTAGAGATTTAATTGCTATTTTTCCCTCATACCTAACAACCCGCCTCCCTCTCACTAAGTCATCAAATCTTAGAAAACTTGCTAAATAAACCACAATTAATAGGGGCAATGCCGCTTAAAATAATCAGGATTCAAAATTTCCTTCTCTAGGTAGAAAGACTATGCCCCGCCGTGACGATATCCAAAAAATTCTATTGCTTGGTTCCGGTCCAATTGTGATTGGACAAGCTTGCGAGTTTGATTACTCCGGTACGCAAGCCTGTAAAGCACTCCGCGAAGAAGGATATCAGGTGGTGCTGGTGAACTCGAATCCGGCGACGATTATGACCGATCCGGAAACAGCAGATAGAACGTATATTGAACCGCTGACACCGGAAATTGTCGAGAAAATTATTGCTAAAGAACGCCCTGAAGCTTTGCTACCAACAATGGGCGGACAAACTGCGCTGAATATTGCTGTAGCTTTATCCAAGAATGGAGTTTTAGAAAAATACGGCGTTGAGTTAATCGGTGCGAAGCTACCTGCAATTGAAAAAGCAGAAGATCGCCAACTCTTTAAAGAAGCGATGGAGAAAATCGGAGTGGGCGTGTGTCCTTCTGGTATCGCTTCTACAGTCGATGAAGCAAGAGCGATCGCTAAACAAATTGGTAGCTACCCCCTGATTATTCGCCCTGCGTTTACGATGGGTGGTACTGGTGGTGGTATTGCTTACAACCAAGAAGAATTTGAAACGATGGCACAAGGGGGAATTGACGCAAGTCCAGTTTCCCAAATTTTAATCGAACAGTCACTCCTCGGCTGGAAAGAATACGAACTCGAAGTGATGCGCGACTTGGCGGATAATGTTGTGATTATCTGCTCGATTGAAAACCTCGACCCGATGGGAATTCACACCGGCGATTCGATTACGGTTGCGCCTGCCCAAACTTTGACTGATAAAGAATACCAGCGCCTCCGCGATGCTTCGATTCGGATTATTCGCGAAATTGGTGTAGAAACGGGTGGTTCTAATATTCAATTCGCGGTGAATCCGGTTGATGGCGATGTGATCGTGATTGAAATGAATCCCCGCGTTTCGCGCAGTTCAGCTTTGGCGTCTAAAGCTACAGGTTTCCCGATCGCTAAATTCGCCGCCAAGCTAGCCGTTGGTTACACGCTAGACGAAATCAAAAACGACATCACGAAGAAAACTCCCGCGTCGTTTGAACCAACAATTGATTATGTCGTCACAAAAATTCCTCGGTTTGCGTTTGAAAAATTCCCTGGTTCTGAACCTGTACTGACAACACAAATGAAGTCAGTTGGGGAAGCAATGGCAATTGGACGGACGTTTCAAGAATCGTTCCAAAAAGCACTGCGATCGCTCGAAACCGGACGCGCAGGCTGGGGATGCGATCGCGCTGAAAAACTTCCTAGTGGCGAACAAATTCGCGCGCAACTGCGAACACCAAATCCTGAACGCATCTTTGCGGTGCGTCACGCAATGCAGTTAGGGCTAAGTACTGAGGATATTTACGAACTGACGGGTATCGATCCTTGGTTTTTAGATAAAATGCAACAGTTGCTCGAAACCGAGAAATTCCTCAAGCGGACGCCGTTGGAGAAGTTGACAAAAGAGCAATTCTATGCAGTAAAACGTCAAGGATTTAGCGATCGCCAAATCGCGTTTGCAACGAAAACAACCGAAGACGCGGTACGCGCGTATCGCAAACAACTCGGTGTGATTCCCGTTTACAAAACAGTAGACACCTGCGCCGCCGAATTTGAGGCGTATACTCCTTACCACTATTCCACCTACGAAGAAGAATCCGAAGTGCAACCGTCGGATAAACAAAAAGTCATGATTCTCGGTGGTGGTCCTAACCGGATCGGACAAGGTATTGAGTTTGATTATTGCTGTTGTCACGCAAGCTATGCGCTTAAAGCCGCAGGGTTTGAAACAATTATGGTCAACTCGAACCCTGAAACCGTCTCGACAGACTATGATACGAGCGATCGCCTTTACTTTGAACCGCTCACCAAAGAAGATGTTTTAAACATTATTGAGGCAGAACAGCCAGTAGGAATCATCATTCAATTTGGCGGACAAACACCACTCAAATTAGCAGTACCCCTGCAAGAGTATTTAAGCAAAGTTGGTAATGGGTCATCAGTAATAGGAGCAACAGACAACCAATCACCAATTACCAATCACCAGTTACCAATTACCAAAATTTGGGGAACTTCTCCTGATTCGATTGATACGGCTGAAGACCGCGAGCGATTTGAGAAGATATTACACGAGTTAGATATTGCGCAACCGCCGAATGGAATTGCACGGAGTTATCAAGATGCACTGGTAATCGCGAGTCGCATTGGGTATCCAGTTGTTGTGCGTCCGAGTTATGTCTTAGGCGGACGGGCGATGGAAATTGTTTACTCGGATGCGGATCTCGAACGCTACATGACATTTGCAGTACAAGTCGAGCCAGATCACCCGATTTTAATCGATAAGTTTTTAGAAAATGCGATTGAAGTCGATGTCGATGCGATCGCCGACACCACAGGTAAAGTCGTCATCGGCGGAATTATGGAACACATCGAACAAGCCGGAATTCACTCTGGCGATTCGGCGTGTTCATTACCTGCCATCTCGCTACCGTCTTCAGTATTAAATAAAATCCGCACTTGGACTGTACAACTCGCGCAACGACTCCAAGTCGTCGGATTAATGAATATTCAATTCGCCGTTGTTGGCGCGCACAGCTACAATCCTCAAGTTTACATCTTAGAAGCGAATCCCCGTGCTTCGCGGACAGTACCTTTTGTGTCCAAAACAACAGGTATCCCGCTGGCAAAAATGGCATCATTGATTATGTCGGGTGAAACGTTAGAATCGCTCAACTTTACCCAGGAACCCTTACCAAATCACATCGCCGTCAAAGAAGCCGTACTGCCATTTAATAAGTTTCCTGGTACAGATACAATTCTAGGACCAGAAATGCGCTCGACGGGTGAAGTAATGGGCATTGATAGCGATTTTGGCAAAGCATTTGCTAAAGCCGAGTTAGGCGCTGGGGAGACACTACCGCGTCAAGGTACGGTGTTCGTTTCGATGAGCGATCGCGATAAATCACTCGTTGTTCCAGTTGTCAAAGATTTTATCGAGTTGGGCTTTAAAGTTGTTGCAACTGACGGTACGCGGCGGGTTCTTAAAGAACATGGTTTAGACGTTGAGTTAATTCTCAAACTTCATGAGGGACGTCCAAATGTTTTGGACGCAATTAAAAACCAACAAATTCAACTGATCATCAATACTCCCTCTGGTGAAGAAGCCCAAACGGATGCGCGTTTGATTCGTCGCACCGCACTCGGTTACAAAATTCCAATTATCACCACGATCGCTGGTGCGAAAGCGACAGCTGCTGCTATTCGTTCTTTACAAGCAACTTCGCTAGAGGTAAAAGCAATCCAAGACTACATTGGTGCTAACAAGTAAGCATCTGTAGTAGTTAGTGCTAAAAGTGGTGTTTCGCAGCGAAACGCCACTTCTGAAAATCTAAAAAGTTTAGAAACTCTATGACTTATCTAGGGATATTGCTGTATCATTTAATATCCAGTATTTTAGTGACCTGGTACTTGACATTTGTAAAAGTATTTAAACGTTGAGCTACCTATGACAACCATCAAGTAATTAAGCTTATCTGAAAACCTTGGCTCTCATTTTCAATCAGAGAAATGTAAAGAAATGTGTAGAAAACAAAATTACGGTAGAAAAACAGATTCCTGCATTAAAATAAACATTCTAAGTACAACTTGTAAAAAATTAGCTCGAAATTAACAGCATTTTGTTTTCCAAGATGCAATTGTCAAATCAATTAGTCGTTACGCTGTAGTGAAAAATCAGACCAACTTTATCATAGAGCGGTTCAGCAACAAGAACGGTGAGGAGTCCCAAAGCAGCGTGAGAAGCGCAGTTACCCTGAAAGTTTAAATACTGAAATTAGCAGCACTGGACTAATAAAGGTTACAATAGTTAACATAGGAGCGTTCAGATTTAATGAAGTGATGACAAGACAAGAGGTTTTAACTACTTTGTCTGAAGTTATCGCCTTCAACTTTAAATTTAGGTTAAATTTCTGAGTCAAACACAAAATCGTTCATAGTCAACAAGCTTCTAGTTTTTGTTGAGTGTGACTTTGCATAAAAGTTGCCAGTCAATGCTCGCACCATCTCGCCAACCTTTTGATTATCAATTTACCAGCGTAGTGCCATGAAGACTGCTCAGACAGCCACAGACCTTGTGCGGACTTACTTGCGAGAAATTGGTCGTGTACCACTTTTAACGCACGAGCAAGAAATATTGTATGGCAAACAAGTGCAGCGCTCAACTGCCTTACAAGAAATTAAAGAGTCGCTCAGTGCGCAGTTAAATCGAGAACCAACACTAGAGGAGTGGGCGGCATCTGCGGGACTCGAGTCTGCTGAACTCAGTAAAGCGATCGCGCTCGGAGAAATTGCCAAACGTAAAATGGTAGAGGCAAATCTCCGATTGGTTGTGTCGGTAGCAAAAAAATATATTAAGCGGAACGTAGATTTATTAGACTTGATTCAAGAAGGCACGATCGGAATGCAGCGTGGTGTAGAAAAGTTTGACCCCACAAAAGGGTATCGCTTTTCAACGTATGCATACTGGTGGATTCGCCAAGCGATAACACGCGCGATCGCCGAAAAAGGTCGTACGATTCGCTTACCAATTCACATCACCGAAAAGCTGAATAAAATCAAAAAAGCCCAACGACAGCTATCGCAACAATTAGGACGTGCGGCGACAGTTTCTGAATTAGCAGCCGAACTAGAATTGTCTCCCAAGCAAGTCAGAGAATATTTAGAACGCGCGCGCCTACCATTATCTTTAGACCTACGCGTAGGAGATAACCACGATACAGAACTCGGAGAACTCTTAGAAGATACGGGTGTTTCTCCTGATGATTTTGTGCTGCAATCGTGTATGTCTACTGACATTGAGCGCATGATGGCGGATCTAACACCCCAGCAACGCGAGGTTTTATCACTTCGATTTGGTTTAGTCGATGGACAGTCGATGACACTCGCAAAAATTGGCGATCGCCTTAATATTAGTCGCGAACGTGTCCGCCAAATAGAACGCGAAGCCCTCACAAAACTTCGTAAGCGCAAAGCTGATATGGATCAATATTTAGCAAGTTAGAAAGGAACGAGTGGTGAGTGGCTAGTGAAGCAGTAGAAGTGCGGAAAAGACGTTTTCCCTCTACCCGCCTACCCTTGTCTTCTCAGGGTGAGAGAATCCGTCAACATCCTGTTCGGTTTCACCAACAACTAGAATCTACGTAGCTTGTTACATTAGTTTGCAGAAGACAACAGTTAGGCAAATTGTTAACAGCAAAGTGAACTGCTCTTGAATAAGAGCAAGAAGCTATTGCTAAACCGGAGGTACAAAGTGAGCGACGTATCTAACCAAGTCTCAGGATTCTTTGATGGCGAGTCCGAAAACGGTAACTTGCTGTGGCAATACGTTCAAGAGCTAAGTCCAGAAACCGTTAACCAACTATCTAAGCCCACATCTGGCGAAGTGTTTCAAATCATGGAGCGTAACATAATTGGGCTATTAGGTAATCTGCCTCCAGAACACTTTAACGTCAGCATTACAACCACTCGCGAGAACCTGGGAAGATTGCTAGCCTCGGCAATGATTAGCGGCTATTTCTTACGCAACGCCGAACAAAGAATGCTTTTTGAAAAGTCCCTGCAAGCGGCTGAAGTTAGTCACTCTGCACATGAGTAACTTCAGCGCCTGTAATGTACGTTAGATCTTAAAAGGTCAGTATCAGAGAACTCGGTGAGCGAAATCGTTTAACCGAGTTACATAACTTGGAGGCAGTATCTTCCTAATCTCTAACCTCTGATATTGTAATTTACAAGCTAGTCTACAAGTGTGTGTGAGGTTTCTGGGTGACGATTCCGCATAAGATTATCGGTGTCGGTGTGATTTGGAATGACCGCGAACAAATCTTGATAGATCGCCGTCGTCCAGAAGGAAGTTTAGGCGGGTTGTGGGAATTTCCTGGGGGCAAAATTGAGCCAGGAGAAACCTTAGAAGCGTGTATTAAAAGAGAAATCAAAGAAGAATTAGGAATTGATATTGCGGTTGGCAAGCATTTGATGACAATTGACTACACTTATCCACATTTACAAGTCACATTGACTGTACATTTCTGCCGCTATCTTGCTGGCGAGCCAAAACCTATTGAATGTGATGAAGTGCGGTGGGTGAGTTTGGATGAAATCGAGCAATATTCTTTTCCTACAGCTAACACTCAAATTATTGCTGCAATTAAACAGTATGCTGCAAGTAGAAACTAGGTGTTTGTCATTCTTAATTTGATCGTACACAATAATAAAATAATCGGCGCATGAATTCGCCGCTAGACAAACAAAGTCCACCTACGTGGGTCATGGTAGAACATAGTATAATCCCTTAAAATTCTGACTCTTGAGTGCGCAAAGGCGCACTTTGTTTATGTAGCCCGACTTCAGTCGGAAGGCATCTCAATTCGGATAAACCGGCAAAGTAAAGTGAAAACAAGAACCGCCTATGGGAGGACAATCAACCCAGATTTGCCCATAATGTGCGCGAATTATTCGCTGACACAAACATAGACCAATACCGTAACCATCCTTTGCTTTGTCTCTTTCTAGACGAAAACGGTCTTCAAAAATGCGATCGCGGTTTTCTTCAGGAATACCTGGACCTGTATCGCAAACACTTAATTGAATTTTTTGCGTCGTGCGGTGTAGCGCCAATACGCGAATTGTGCCATTGGAGGGCGTGTATTTAATTGCATTGTCAACCAGGTTAATCAGTACCTGACGGACTTTTTCTTGATCCGCATAAGTTCGTGGTAAATCGCGGGGAATATCAGTTTCGATTTTCAAACTTTTCGCATTCGCGCGATCGCTCAACTGCGAAAGGACATCATGACACAGTTTTTCTAGCTCTAATTTTTGTGGTTGAATATCTAATTCGGCGGCGGTTCCTCGCGCTACTTGTAATAGCCCAGCAATCATCTTATCAATCGACCGCGCTTGCGTTCGTGCTTGCCTAAACAACTGCGCAACAAGGCTTGGTGAAAGTGGCGTTTGCGCTTCGCGTGTTAAACCTGCTTCTAACGTTTCTAGCGCGATTGAGACTGCGGTTAAAGGATTGCGCAAATCATGCGCCAGCATGGCAATCACTTGATCTTTAAACTGTAGCTGTTCTAAGAGCTTTTCTTGCTCGCGTTTGAGACTAAAAATTTCGTCTGCCATTAAAATGACTTCAGCCGAATCAGCAATCGAACGCATTCCGTTTTGTGACGATTTTACAATTTCTGGCTTAGCGTTTTGGGACTGAAGTTTTTCTGCTACCGCTTGTTGCCAGCGCGGCCACCATGATTGTAACTGAGCAATTAAATTACTTCCCGCTAATGTTTGGCGTGGTTCTGGATAAATTTTAATAAGCGCTGGAGTGGCAACTAATTTAAAGTGTTCTGCAAAATATGGCTGTTCGCCAACATCAATACTCTGGAGTTCAAAGGCATACTCCTCTTGTAACTCTTTGAGATAGTGATAAATCTGCTGAATCTGTTGCTGAGAACCGGAACGTTCATCAACAAACAGCAATAGTTGAAGTGGAGCGTGAGAGTCACTAAGCTTTTGAGGAAAAACCTGCATGAAATTTTGTTGCAGCACGGGAAACAGGTTAAGCTTGCCAGTTGTCTTATTCTTAAATTTAATATTTATTTTGCATTTTGCATACTAACATTATCAGTCACATATATTTCATCTCTCATCTTCACTTCCATTACGATTTTCTATATTTAGTAAAGAATTATACACAACAATTGTTAACTAAGAGCCAACTGCCGTAAACAGTCGCAGCGACTCTTGCAAAATTACGTTAGCGTAAGAAATGACGGTATCTTCTTTAAAAGACTGTGTTGACCTCAAGATGCTTTTTTAAAATAGCTAGTATAGCTGTGTTACTGGCATCTGTGGGTGCCTGTGCGAGCAATCAATCTGGCAGAAACCTAGAGCAAATGTTTGCAGCAGATCCCAGGCTCCAGGACAACCCAGCGATCGCCTTTGGTACTGGTAATAATAACAGTAATGAAACTGCTTTGAATACCAGCGTTCAGTTACCAGCAGACTTCCCTTCAGAAATTCCGCGCTATCCTAACGCGCAGTTGCAGCAAGTCACAGCGTCAGAAACGCGCTGGGTAACTCCTGATCCGATAAACGTCGTTCAAAGCTTTTATCAAAACCAATTTCAAGCCAACAATTGGGAGTTGCGTCAGCCGAATGAACAACAGGGAACATTAGAAGCACAGCGCAATGGGTTGCGAGTAACCTTAACATTTTCCGTAATTACGAATCAAAACAGTATTGCGCAGGCAAACGGAGCGGGGAATACAGAATTCACGCTACAATACACTCGCGATACCACTGCCACAACTAGCCCATCACCAGATGCTTCTGATCTAGCCAATGTACCGCAACCAGGCGATCCTGAGTTTATTGGACCTGTGCTACCACAGCAAGCCGATCAAACCGCACAAACGGCAAATAGCGTTACACAATCAACAGCTGAACAAGCTTTCAATGATATTAGCCAAGTACCGCAAGAACTGCGCCAGTATCTTCAAGACTTGAGCGCATTAGGTGTATTACCATTGCAAGCAACATCGAAGAGTAATTCAGCAACGAATCAATTTGAGCCGAATAAAACCATCACGCGGCGCGAGTACGCGCGTTGGCTAGTTGCTGCTAACAATCGATTTTATACCGATAACCCTGCAAAACAAATTCGCGAAGCATCCGCCTCGACGCAACCAGCTTTTCAGGATGTCCCAGCTTCCGATCCAGATTTTGCAGTCATTCAAGGTTTAGCCGAAGCGGGATTAATTCCTAGTCCCTTGTCAGGAAGTTCGACAACCGTGTTATTTCGCCCTGATGCACCGCTAACGCGCGAACAAATGATTCTTTGGAAAGTCCCCATCGATACTCGCTCATCACTCCCGAATGCTTCCGTAGACGCAGTACAACAAACTTGGGGTTTTCAAGATGCGGCAAAAATTGAACCGAGGGCGTTACAAGCCGTTTTAGCAGATTTCCAAAATAGCGATCGCGCAAACATTCGTCGCGTTTTTGGCTATACAACGCTGTTTCAACCCAAGAAAACAGTAACTCGCGCAGAAGCCGCAGCCGCACTCTGGTACATTGGTACCGCAAGCGAAGGCGTTTCGGCACAAGATGCCCTAAGACTACAGCAATCAAGTCCATCACAAGCGACATCAGACGCTCCAGCAACTAGGGAATAACGTAGATTGTTAACTGTTATTGCTTCCAAAATAATCAGTAATCTATCCCTCACTCCTCGCGCCTCGCCCCTCACCCCTTCAGCAAGAGATAATAGTAACGTTGAAATCAGAATGATTACATGACACAACAATTGAGCGCGACTGAACTCTTTAAAACTGCTTACGAGAATCGCTATACCTGGGATGAAAACTTTCCTGGCTATAGTGCTGATGTCGAGTTGAAGCAAGGTTCTGAAGTCTATACAGGGCATATACGCATTAATCGCGATTGGAGTGTGGAAGTCACTGGTATTGACAACGAAGAAGTGCAAGAGAGTGTTTACACGCAACTGCGCGATATTGTGACGCACCGCAAGCGCTCTAGTTTTGCGCAATCGCATAGTAAGCACGAGTTTAATTTAGGTGAAACCGATGCTTCCGGCGCGGTTGAGATCCTCGTGAAGGGTGATTCAATGGGTTCTAACTACAAAATTCGCGGTACAGAAATTTGTCAAGTTAGCCGCGTTATGGGTCGTATGGCGTTTGTCATTGATACGCATGAAAGTTTAGATACGGAAAATGGTTACGTTGCATCGCGCTACGATGCTGTATTCCGCAATCCACAAACGAACGATGTCATTCGAGTTTTAAAGTTTGAAGATACTTACGAAAAAGTAGGTGACTACTATGTGATGACAAAGCAAGTTATTCATTCGTATGAGAATGGAGAACGCACCACGACAGAATTTAATTTCTCAAATATCAAGTTGCTCGAACCTGCAACGGTCGAGGCATAACTAACTTACTGGCTGCGGGCGACTATAAATTAGATCTAGGATCAATTTATCAACAATTTACAAGCTGAACGAGGTCTAAATCAATGGAACTGACAGTAGATAATGTAGAAACAGTTCTGGATGAATTGCGTCCTTACCTGATGTCTGACGGCGGTAATGTCGAGTTGGTCGAATTAGATGGTCCTGTCGTCAAGTTACGGCTTCAAGGTGCGTGTGGTGCTTGTCCTAGCTCGACAATGACGCTGAGAATGGGTATCGAGCGCCGTTTACGCGAAATGATTCCAGAAATTGCAGAAGTTGAGCAAGTACTGTAATCAATAGGTAAAAGGGACTAGGGACTAGAAAAGCAAATTAGGCTAAAGTGGTTAAGAAAATATAATATTTTTCTGGCTTACCTGATAAACCTAGTAATATCTAGCCTCTAGCCCCTAGCTTATGGCGCATCCTCTATACGTTGCATTCATTTGGCATCAACACCAGCCCCTGTACAAAGGTCGAGATAGCAGCATTTCGTTGTCTGCACACAGTCAATACCGACTACCTTGGGTACGGCTGCATGGCACAAAAGATTATTTAGACTTAGTATTACTGCTAGCACGCTATCCAAAGTTGCATCAAACTGTCAACTTGGTTCCTTCGTTGATTTTGCAACTCGAAGACTATATCGCTGGCACGGCCTTTGACCCGTATTTAGCTGTCAGCTTAACGCCAACTGAACAACTCTCGCAAGAACAACGACAGTTTATTGTTGAACACTTTTTTGACGCGAATCACCACACGTTAATTGACCCGCACCCGCGTTATGCCGAGTTGTACCACCAACGACAAGATAAAGGCAAAGCGTGGTGTTTAGAAAATTGGCAGTTACAAGATTATAGCGATTTATTGGCGTGGCACAATATTGCATGGATCGATCCGCTCTTTTGGGACGATCCAGAAATCGCCGCGTGGTTACAGCAAGGGCGGAATTTTACTTTAAGCGATCGCCAGCGAATCTATTCTAAGCAACGCGACATCTTGGGTAGAATTATCCCCCAGCACCGAGATATGCAACACGCAGGGCAGTTAGAAGTCACGACAACGCCTTACACGCACCCAATTTTGCCGTTACTGGCAGATACCAATTCGGGGCGCGTTGCTGTACCAAATATGACATTGCCCCAACACCGATTTCAGTGGGCAGAAGACATTCCTCGGCACTTGTATAAAGCGTGGGAATTGTATCAAGATCGCTTTGGCAGAGAACCGCGTGGATTATGGCCTTCAGAACAGTCGGTGAGTCCCGAAATTTTGCCTTATATTGTTAAACAAGGATTCAACTGGATCGTTTCGGATGAAGCTGTTTTAGGCTGGACACTGCACCACTTTTTTCATCGTGATGGCGCGGGTAATGTATGCGAACCTGAGTTGCTGTATCGTCCGTATCGTTTAGAAACTGCCGCAGGTGATTTAGCAATTGTCTTTCGCGACCACCGGTTATCTGATTTAATTGGTTTTACTTATGGTTCGATGCCACCCAAGCAAGCAGCGACAGATTTAGTCGGACACTTAGAAGCGATCGCGCACTCGCATAAACACCGTCAACCCGATCAGCCGTGGTTAGTCACAATCGCGCTTGATGGCGAAAACTGCTGGGAATTTTACCCGCAAGATGGTAAACCTTTCTTAGAGAATTTATATCAAACTCTCAGCGATCATCCACAGATCAAACTTGTCACTGTTTCAGAATTCCTGGAAAAATTCCCCCCAACTGCAACGATTCTGGGAGAACAATTACACAGCGGTTCGTGGGTAGATGGTAGTTTTACAACGTGGATTGGCGATCCTGCAAAGAATCGCGCTTGGGATATGCTAGCGGAAGCTAGGGCTGTACTTGCTAAACATCCTGAAGCAACGGAAGAAAACAACCCTGAAGCTTGGGAAGCGTTGTATGCTGCTGAAGGTTCTGATTGGTTTTGGTGGTTTGGTGAAGGTCATACCTCAAATCAAGATGCTATTTTTGACCAACTATTTCGCGAACATTTGTGCGGTATCTATCAAGCACTAAATGAGCCTATTCCACTATATTTGCGCCAACCTGTAGAATCGCATGAAGTCCAAGGCGATCATCGACCCCAAGGCTTTATTCATCCTGTTATTGATGGTATGGGTGATGAGCAAGATTGGGATCGCGCTGGGCGCTTAGAAGTCGGTGGGGCACGGGGAACAATGCACAAAAGCAGTGCGATCCAGCGTCTATGGTATGGGGTAGACCACCTAAACTTCTACCTGCGTGTTGATTTAAAACAGGGTGTGCAACCTGGGCGCGATTTGCCTTCAGAGTTACACTTACTCTGGTTTTATCCTGATCGCACTATGCACAACAGCCCAGTGCCACTAGAGGATATACCCAATGAAGCTCCACTCAACTACTTATACCATCATCAGCTAGAAATTAATTTGCTAACTCAGTCAGTTCATTTTCAGGAAGCTGGAGAACATCATCAATGGCACCCACGTTATAGTCGCGCTTCTGTAGCATTAAACAAATGCTTGGAAATTGCTGTACCGTGGGCTGATCTGCAAATGCCTCCAGATTATCCATTACGGTTGGTCTTAGTGCTAGCTGATGAAGGCAGTTTTCGCAGTTACTTACCAGAAAATACTTTAATTCCGATTGAGGTGCCTTAGAAAAATTATTTTAATGGGAGTGCTTATTATAGTTCAGGGTTTCAAACTCTATCGAAGCCTTGAACTAAATTGTGTTGTTGATACAAATTGTACTATCGCTTGAAAGTACGTAAAATTTTTACATAATAATTACCAAGAATGCTGGTAATTTAAAGTTGGTACAAGAATCACTCAAACTCCGTAAATAGGAGGCTCATCCTTAAACAGTATCAGAACTTAATTCTGTCAAAAGCTGGTTTTTACTTTAAAGAAGCTTTTAAGTCGATCGCCACACTACCTCGTAACGCATTAGAAACAGGACAAATCTGTTCGGCTTCTTGGGCGATTTGATTGAATGTTTCAGCATCAATGCCTGATATATCACCTTGTGTTTCTAACTGCATTTTTGTGATTTTGAAGCCTCCATCTTGAGATTCAATAGTACACGTAGCCTGGGTTTGAACCTGTTGGGGCTGGTATCCTTTTTGGTTGAGCGTCAGCGTGAGTGCCATACTGTAACACGCAGCATGAGCAGCAGCAATGAGTTCTTCTGGATTGGTTCCTGGTTGATTCTCAAACCGCGTAGCAAAGCTGTAGGGAATATTTTGCAATACTCCACTTGCTGCACTAATTTGACCTTGCCCTTCTTTTACGGTGCCATTCCAAGTCGCTGATGCAGTCCGTTGTAATGCTGGCATAACTCTCCTAACCGTTAAACTTTAGTGATTTATAGTCTGTCAAACATTTTTACTTCGTTTATTGAGCTAGCTCAGTTTTAGTATTGCCTTAATATAATAAAATTTGAGCAACGCACGCGATCGCCTAATACCC
Source organism: Gloeocapsa sp. PCC 7428 (assembly GCF_000317555.1). Lineage (GTDB taxonomy): Bacteria > Cyanobacteriota > Cyanobacteriia > Cyanobacteriales > Chroococcidiopsidaceae > Chroogloeocystis. The sequence goes on along the minus strand of NC_019745.1, from coordinate 5,174,421 downwards.
GTGAGGAAACAACGCGAGGCAGCCTGACTTTATACAAACTCAAAGATAAGAATCTTTTCAGATCCAGTCTTAACTTAAGCCAAAGAACTCTATTGGAGCGTCTGAAGTGAATTAAGCATAGCTTTCTTATTGAAACCCAATTACGCTTTCTATGAATCGTGACAGAAAAGACTCCGGTTTGAAACAAACCTTACACTAATGACGGTTGTGGCTCTAACTCACAGCTTTGTACTTCTCGACGCGATACAATCCGCAATTCACCTGGGTAACGCGGACGCGGATCGCCAACTAGCCAGATCGGAGGTACCATCATGGCTTCATAGTAATCAATCCGATACAAAATGCCTGGGTTGTTTTTGAGTTCTACAATCGTTCCTGGTAGATACTCAAACATTTCATCCCAATCGATAACTGACTCGGTATTCATTGCTGTTAACCAATTTCATTCCTTCAATCAACAATAGAAATCGCTTCTGTCGAGAAGAACTTCACCATGATCCGGTACCCAGGCAAGCCAGGTATCTGAGGATTCCTGACAAAGCAATTTGGCTTCGTCAAATGCGTATTCACTAGGCGATTGCAGCAGCTTAACCCAAGTATCGCGCGTGTAAGTGATGTGGCAAACTGGATTCCAACTTGCAGCGATCGCGCCTTCTAGTGCAGGTGTTAAACGACAAATTTGATTGCTTGATTGAAGCGACATACTCGTTCTCCGTCTCAAATCCATTAACTTAATAAAAACTTCCCTACAGCAAACTGAGGAACCCAATTAAAATATTTCTGTATTCAATTTTACAAAATTACCGCGCGATCGCTCAACTATGCCAAATAAATTAACAAACTCTGACATAATTAATTCTGATACTGTTCAAGCTTCTGGTTATTCTGCATACCTTGTGAGCCATTGTCTAGACAGGGATACCGTGCTTGCACTCTCTCTTTTGCCCCTACATTTAAGCATCACAGCGCTGATTGCATCGATTAGTTTGCGAACATTTCTGAAATTGGTAGTGTTGCTTGAGGTTATCGCTAAGTTGTCGCAAATCTACCCGTCATCTCACTGTTCTGATTTAGTTATTGACTGGTTTTCAATTTTGTGAATGCCATTAAGGAGATACGTCAATGACGCCTTCGCAACCCAACTCTATTCAACAAACTTCTACTTCTCATGCTCCAATTTGGTATCGTCCTACATTTTCACCAGAGCATGGAGTCTATGTTGTGCTATTTGTGTCATTTCTAACTGGAGCAGCAGCAGCGCAACAGTGGACGTTAGCAACAACGCTAGCGCTGATTTGTGCTTTTGCAGGATTTCAGGCAGAGCATCCTTTAGTATTGCAAATTAAACAACGGCGCAGTTGGAAACCCCGATTTCTTGTTTGGGGCGGAATTTACACTGCAATAGCATTGAGTCTTGCGGTTTATTTGTACCTGCAAATACCTGTGTTACTGTGGTTGTATTTAGGTGCGATCGCCGCTTTTGCGATTGATGCCATTTCGGTTTTTTATCGCCAGCAGAAATCGGTAACGAATGAACTACTCACCTTTGCTGCTGTTTGCCTTGCTGCTCCTTTTGCCTATGTTGCGACAACCGGAACTTGGGTGGTTTCGGTAATAGGTTTGTGGATCTTAAACACGCTGTTTTTTAGCAGTGCCATTTTTACCGTAAAACTGCGCAAACCCAAGACTGCATCGCTTGTTCCAGGGTTGATTTATCATGCGATCGCAAGTGTAGTTGTTGGAGTTCTTTGGTACATCGGCTGGCTGACTCTGATCGCTGCGATCGCCTTTGGCATAGTGCTGCTCAAGTTGGGCTTGATTCTGGTGCGGCAAGATTGGTATCGAACCACTCGAATTCAAAACGTTGCAACGCTGGAAACTGTTTCTGCTCTGCTATTTTTAGCGATCGTAGCGATCTCCCTCCTACCTGCCCGTCTTAGCTAGCTTAAGAGCTTAACAAAAAGAAATCTGCATAGATAAGAGTTTGAGCCAATGCTCAATAAACCTTTATGAATTAAACAACAATATGCATATAAAAATAGTATTAATTACAAATAAAAGCGTGCCAAAATCTATCGCTTTTTTTGATTTCAACTGCTGAAAATATTTATTTAAATTGAGTTTTCTTCTGCTCAAAAGACGAATTTGTAGCGTATCAATCCCTGATAAGGATTTATGTTAATTGAAATACTACTGTTTATATTGGAGGTACTACACCTCCAGGTTTCAATCCCTGATAAGGATTTATGTTAATTGAAATGTGGAAAAAGTTAGTCGATCCAAGTCAGCTATCCGTTTCAATCCCTGATAAGGATTTATGTTAATTGAAATCCCAATCGCTGCTGCTGCTGCTTGAACGCTCATAAGTTTCAATCCCTGATAAGGATTTATGTTAATTGAAATACTCCCGCAGCCGTACGCAATGCCTTGGAAATAAAGTTTCAATCCCTGATAAGGATTTATGTTAATTGAAATGTAAGATGTGGTTGTCCGAACCTGAACTAGTAGGTTTCAATCCCTGATAAGGATTTATGTTAATTGAAATTGGGTATGCTTCCAGGATTTATACAATGCTACGGGCTTGTTTCAATCCCTGATAAGGATTTATGTTAATTGAAATGCGTTTAGTTAAGGACATAAATTTAAATCCGCCGAGTTTCAATCCCTGATAAGGATTTATGTTAATTGAAATCAGGTATAGCGGTCAGTTTTACAAAGATTGGCTGTTTCAATCCCTGATAAGGATTTATGTTAATTGAAATGGTTCATTCGCTGCAAGTCCCTTAAATCCGTAAGGGTTTCAATCCCTGATAAGGATTTATGTTAATTGAAATTGCCCAGTTTGCGTGCTACAAACTGCCCTAAGCGGTTTCAATCCCTGATAAGGATTTATGTTAATTGAAATCGATCGCGGCTGGTTTTTGCCCTGTATTGGGTTTTGTTTCAATCCCTGATAAGGATTTATGTTAATTGAAATGCTACTAAAGCAGACGCTAACTCTGGTTCCTCAAAGTTTCAATCCCTGATAAGGATTTATGTTAATTGAAATAAAATCTTCCCAGCTTATGCAGCAGCGCGAAATTGTTTCAATCCCTGATAAGGATTTATGTTAATTGAAATGCATTAGATGCTTGCGATTTCGGCGTACCCCAGCGACGTTTCAATCCCTGATAAGGATTTATGTTAATTGAAATGCGATCGCTGTGGAACAAACCGATAAATCTGGGGTTTCAATCCCTGATAAGGATTTATGTTAATTGAAATAACTGGTTAGATGCGATCGCGGATTTAATCGATGTTTCAATCCCTGATAAGGATTTATGTTAATTGAAATTCCCAACGGATAAATACTCTTTCCCCATGCTCCTGGGTTTCAATCCCTGATAAGGATTTATGTTAATTGAAATATCTTCGCTCCTGCTGTTATGCCACCTGCGGGTATTCATGCTCCTGGGTTTCAATCCCTGATAAGGATTTATGTTAATTGAAATGTGACTCTGGAAAGACAGGCACAGAGGCAGTTAGAGTTTCAATCCCTGATAAGGATTTATGTTAATTGAAATACGTGGAAGTAGCCACCGAGAAACCAGAAGACGAAGTTTCAATCCCTGATAAGGATTTATGTTAATTGAAATGCTAAGTTTTTTAAAGTACCCAAACAAGGTGGTGCTAGTGTTTCAATCCCTGATAAGGATTTATGTTAATTGAAATACCCCCATCGTTTGCGAACTGAGAGGAATAGAGGTGCCATGTTTCAATCCCTGATAAGGATTTATGTTAATTGAAATTACGGAGCGCCTTACAGTAGCGATTTAGCAGGCTGTTTCAATCCCTGATAAGGATTTATGTTAATTGAAATTCAGCGTGGGTTTACCTGCTGTCCAAACATTGAAAGTTTCAATCCCTGATAAGGATTTATGTTAATTGAAATTAAAAAGGCTTAGCCCGCTCGAATTCTTCCAAGATAGTTTCAATCCCTGATAAGGATTTATGTTAATTGAAATCACGTGGCTGAAAAGTTTACAGTATGTAGTTTTCATGGTGCAGTTGCGCGATATAGACATAACTATAGCATTTAAAGTCAAGAACATAAATAAAATTAGTGAGACTACAAGCGAGAAGTTAGATTTGATAAAGGTTTGAGAAGTTGCGCGGATCTAGAATTAGGATAAAGGAGCTTGTATGGCTTCTATATAAAGGCTCTCATGACTTTTTTAAGCTTAGCTAGGATAAACAGCTACCCTTCCGCGCAAATAATGTTTCACCTAAGCAAAAAAGATGGTTTCATCGCGTGGTTGTTCTCCACCAAGTCTTTCAACTTTACCTTGACAACATCCACACAGAAAGTAGAATCGAATGCTATCTTCGGCTTTAATGAGTTTAGATAAACGCGATCGCATTCTCGCATACTGGCTATCAGTTAAGTTACATTCAAAAATACTGTACTGTACCCACTGACCGTAAGATTTGAGAATTGAGTGAATCTTGGTGCGGCGCTTATCTTCAGAAACATCGTAAGACACAACGATATACATTTCATCGCCTCCTCTACTTGAGTATCAAAGGAGGATACTTATCTGTTTCACCCATCAGATATTTTGCTAGTAACCGTGCTTGGATTTCAAATGCTTCTTGGTATGTACACTGTCGTCCTAATACCGGATGCTTAAATTTTGATTGTTTCTTCTGTTCGTACAGCCGCAAAAATGTTCGCAGCCCCTCTTGAGTCAGCGATACGGCATGACTTAGCGGTTCAGTAGTAAAATCTGTTGGTAGCAGCGATCGCTTATTCAATGCAGACAACACAACGGCATCGACAACTAAAGGTCGAAATTCTTCCATCAAATCTAATGCTAAAGAAGGACGACCGTAGCGTTCAACGTGCAGATATCCCAGATAAGCATCAAATCCGACAATGTTCACCGCGCTTTGCACATCATGGCGAAGCAAAGCATAACCTAAACTTAGTAAAGCATTAACAGGATCAGTCGGCGGTCTACGGCGTCTGACTGTAAAGGTAAAACCCTCTGCACGAATAAGTTGCTTCAAGCTACCAAAATATGCAGCACTACCCGCACCTTCTAAACCACGCAATGAAGGAATTGTATCTGTGTTTTCAATTGGTGCGATCGCTTGCTCCAATCGTGTAATACTATTATTTAAGTCAAGTTCGGTATTTGAGCGTTGGGCGCGTAATAATGCATTGCGGTAATTTTTGAGTTTCCCGCGCACAAAAGCCTTGACAATATGTACTGCTTGTGTAGATTCTCCAATAGCTTGCCATTGCGCTTTACGAACAAAGATATTTTTCGTGACTTCGGGTTCTAAACGTCCAAGATATTTCCCTGTAGCTGTGAGAAAACTTAAAGGAATGTGACGTTCTAAAAATTCTGAAATAGCAGCCGGAGAAACTGTAGCGCGTCCTAAAACTACAACACCATCTACTTTAATTAATGGTACATCTAATAGTGTTTGTTTATTCGCTTTGATACTCAAACGCTCATCAGTTTTACCAATAAAAGCATCTTGTTGTGTAATGTAAACTGTACCCATATTGATTAAGAATAAAATTAACTAGCTTCTTGATAGCGTTGAACTTTTGCAGTGGCTTGCGGTAAACACTGCGAATATAAACTACAACCCGTACAACGTTGACCGTATATTGCTGGTGGCATTTTGCCTGTTTCGAGTAAATTATGAACAGCTTCAATAGTGGCGATCGCAGCCTCTCGTAATTCTTGCGTTATTTCGACCAATTGCCGCTGATGTGATTGGGCGTAGTAAACGTATCCTTGCGTTACGGGCGAACCTGTCATATCTTCTACACAAAGCGCCTGTGCGGTAACTTGCATTTCATCGTTATCCCATTCTCCTTTCTTTCCCCGTTTGTATTCAATCGGATAAAAATGACCGTCAGTGGATTCAATTAAATCAGCTTTGCCAATTAAACCGTAGCGTTCAGATTTCAACCAAATCGCGCGAATTTGCCAAGTTTCTTCACGGTGTCCATCTCCTAATGTGTGAACGCGATCGTGTAAGCTAGTGCCTTCAATTGTGTAAGCATTATCGCTAAATTCACCTGCACAAAACATCCGCCAACATCGATGCGGACAGTAGGTATATTGATTAAGAGCAGCAATCGGAATATAATCGGTATCATGCATATTCTTGTAATTATTTTGTAAGTCTAATTCTCCGCAGCATTCCCATTCCCATTGTTGTTTTTCTACCTGCACCGCAGTAGAGTGCAAAATCAGCTAGTGTATTAATTTGTTTAATAATTACTGGCTCAACTTCACCTAAAACTCGATAGGTTATTTCTCCAACACAACCAATAAATTTACTACGAGAATCCGCAATCATTGTAGTAGAAATATTGAAATAACTGGGAAATATAACTGCGGTTAGATCAGGGTCAAAACTGATACCACTGTATTTTTGCCAACGATGGAGTAAGCTGTTGAAAACGCATTCTCTTGTCGGTAAAGCAGCATCAAATTCACCTTGACGAAAGCAAGTAGGAGTGTAAAAGCGAAAGGCAAGTTCGCGTTCAATATCAGAAGCTTGCTCGTATAATTGTGCGTAGGTAGCCGCATTTGCCCAAGGTTGCGTTGACTGGGGAGTACCTAAAATACTAGTAATGTGTAAGTCAGCCGAACCAAGATGCCAAGGATGTTTTGGATTGAGGTTTAGCCATAATTGGGTAAGTTTGTTAAATAAAGTGTCATCGAGTAAAGAGATTCTCCACCAGCAAGGAGTACCAGCAGGGATCAGTTGTTGATGTTCCCATTGCAAGTTATGTTTTGATTTGTTTATTTGTAATGGGCTAAGAGTAAAGGCTTTATCGGCGCTAGAAGCATGAAGGCGATCGCCCAACGTTTTATCTACCGAACTTACAAGCGTTAAAAACAAAGCATGAAGGTGTCTTCCACTCAGATACGCGGGGTAAATTGGTGATTGAGGCAGTAGATTTAAAACTAAGCTATGAGGCATATCTCTTCTTCGTTTTAGACTGAGCAGTTCTTGACTCCACGGTAAACTGCGGAATTTCTGAAAGTTCAACCTCGTTTAAACTATACTGTTCGCAAACTAAACTCAGGCGAGTTCCTGGAGTTTTCACAGCATTAACCGAATGAGTTAAGTCACCTTGAAAATAAAGTAAAGTATTCGTTTGCGGCTTAATTTGCCCAACTTGGCGTTTGTTGCAGCACAATACTAATTCTCCTCCTTGTAAATCGGGTGGTACTTGCACATAAAGAACGCTAACGATCGCAGGTGGTTCAATAGTTTTACAGTAGGAACGTAGCGAGCGATCAATATGTGGATCGACGCGAGAGCCTTCCTTGAGTAGTAAGGGATTGAGGTAAAAAGCATTACAATTTGGTAGAAGAGCCTGATCTAGATAAGACTTGAAGAAAGGAAACTGCTGCACTACTTTTGCCAAGTGCGATCGCTGAAACACCACTGAAAATCCTTTTGTATTTACAAAATCGCGGTTGAGGTTATTAACAGCAAAGTAAGAGCAAGCTCGAATTTCTCCACACAGATTTTTGAGGTAATTACTAGAAAAGGCATTGGGGTGTTGATAATAGTATTTCAAAGTGGATTCCAGAGGGATGAGTTTTTTAATGTTTTATCGATAGAACTAATCAAGGTTAAAAATATATGGAGATGTTTACCACTAAGGTGTCTAGGTTAAATAGGAGATTGGGAAAGTAAGTTAAGAATTGAGGTGTGAAGCATATTGAGCGAATAAACACATAGACCAAATTTATTTTGTTTTCAAAAATCTATTTGAAGTCCACAGTTGTAGACTTCTTTGACTTTATCAATTTCTCCTCAGTGACTGTCGAGTAACTTATCCGTGAAAACGGTACTGCATTCTAGCAGGGATTTGTAAGTGCTTGTACTGATAGCAATGCCCTTGAATTCGGATATTTTGAATCAAGCTAACAGGAGGCATATTTACCACATCGTAATTAATAATTTGATGGGTGAACATCACATCTAACGGATTGAGCGGGTAAGGAAAAGTAAAGTTTTCTTCTGTGGTTGAAGTTTTTACTTCTAAATAATCTAACTGCTTTACTTCTGCTTTACTCATCCACTTGCCTAGGCGAATCCATTTCGGTAATTGAATTTCCTTTTGACAGATTACAAAAAACTCAAATAGACTTTCCGGCGCAACTTCTTTTGCCCTACCAAAACTAGGAATATTCTTTTGAGTCTTTTCCATCTCAACATGGTAGTTGTTATTAGCATATTTCCAGGTATTGAGCATAGCAGTATGTTCGATTGAACGCGCTGGAGTTACATAAATTCCTTGCTGATTAAGTGGTGTTAAATGCTCCTTGTATTTAGGAATTTGCTCAGGGCAAAAGTAACGATATGAATGTTCTTCTGCAACTGTAGTAGAGTAAACTTCGCTATCAACTAAACCCAGCGCATAACAAAGAGCATAGTTGTGAATTACTGGCTCTGTTTCATAAAGTCTTCCAATCTCACGAGTTGCATAGTAGAGGCTATCGTGTAATTCTAATTGACAGCGGTAAATTAAAGCCATTTGTTTTACTCCTTAGCTGCACTTGCTCTAGTTTTATTCTCAGCTTTCTTCTCTTTTTCTGGCTTAAGAATGTACTGCTTTGCATAGGTAGATGACTCAGTATTCGCTTTATTTAACAATTCTTTCAGTCTGTTTTCATCGCCAGTAATTGATTTAACTTCAATTAATAGACGCTGGAAATTATCACCAATGAAGTCGCTATGAGAGATGCACTCTTGAGTCATTAATTCAGTGATTGCGTGGTTGGCAGCTTGTAAAACATCATCTTCACTAAGTGGATCAGGAGGATTAATTTGCCCTTTATCTTGAAGCAAGTCATAGATTTTTTGTGTCCATCGTAAGTTGCTTACAATTTCACCATCAGCAAATACGATTCCAATTAATTGATTGCGAACCCTACCAGTACGAGTTGTTTGCGCTCCGTAGTGACGTGTTCGTAAAATGTTGTTAAAAACATACAGAAAGCTTGCTTCTGTAGGATCTTTTAGTGTCACAATACTTGGAAAGAAAATTTGCGGTAAGATGTGGTCTTGACTGTTAATACGGCTGGTTACTTCTCCTTTACGACTCATAGTGCCGTTTTCAAATGGTGCGTTGAGCGTAAAATTTAGATGTGAATCATCAAAGGAAGTAATTGAATAAGCTGTGTCTACTACAACTTTGGATTTTTCTGAACCAGAGTCACCAATCGCAAATCCATATAGAATGCAGTCAGGTGTAGTTTTACTAAAATCTACGTTGTAGTCACACTTTTCCCAATCACCGATCTGATAGTTGCGCAATAATTCACGCCCAGTTAAACGCTCCGGTGTAGACTGTTTGCGTTTAAACATTGCTAAGCGGCTAATTGGTTCTGGATTGTTAACTCCAGCACGGACTCTTGCTTTATTTAATTCGCCATCAGTTTGAAATAATGGGTAAGATTCAGTCACGCGAATAGTAATAAAATGAGCATATTTACCCATCGGTTTAGCAGGAATTTCGTTGTGGAAAAATTTAGCATCAACAGTTTTGAGAAATTGCATTTTTTTGTCTCCTATAAGATTACGTTAGTAAAAACTTAAGCTACTTCTGAATTTTCAATATCAGAAATTTCGTCTGGTTCAACCACTTTCCGTTCTTGACGTTCTTTGTCGTCTTCAAGGCGGTATAAATATTCACAGGTATCTCGAATCAAATTTAGTTGTGTACCTGCTAAACGTGCGCGATCGCCTTTAAAACTCCCCTCAAAAATCTCATTCACAAAATACTCAGCAAACGCATAAACGGCTTGACGTTCCTCTTCTGGGGTTAAAGCAGGTTTCCATTTGCCATCAACTAATTTTAAAGTAGGTTTTCCCTCAGCCGCACCGCGTCTTACATTATTCATTAGCTTTGCTACACGTGCATACACAACATCTGTGAGACATTGATTATCATTAGCTAAAGTTTTATCAAATTTCAAAATTACGTTAGCTGCTTCATCAATTGGTTTAAGAATTGCATTTGCTTTGGCGTACTGACTCTTAGCTCGATAAAATCGACGGAAGAGTTGAGTAAGTTGACGTAGTTGATTCACTTTGTCTCCTTCGGGTTCAAAGTAGTAGTAAAAATTCAAATACAATCGAATTTTGGCAATGGGTACAGTTTCAATTTTGTCCTGTTTTCTTAGCCATTTATTCAGGTAATGAAAAACATACAAAGGATTAGTTTCTAAGTCGCGTGCTAAATCTCCTAATTTACCCCAGTCAGGATTACCATCTTTTTTCCGGTTAACTTCTAAGTGAATACAGTAAGCAGCAGTGAGTGCATTTAGGGGAGAAAATTTTTGTGATTCACGTGGTAGAATACTGTCCAATCGATAGCTATCTTTCTTAACTAAAGAACGAATAGCTTGATGTTCACCATCGAGTAAAGTTGTTTGTTCAAAATCCGCACCATTAATAAAAGGTGGTACAGGTGATTCAGATGCCACAACTTTAACATCCATCACCAAGGGCAAGGTTAAAGCTAACCAAGCCGGCATTATCCACGATTCGGTATCAGTTGGATCGCGCCCTGGTGGTAAACCGATAAAGAAGAAAGTTAAAGTTTCATCTTCAGGATAATTTATCTTAAAAGTACGATCATCTTCTGGTTGAATATTCTGCTTAATCAATAAATCATCAACTTGCTGGTAGTTATTTATTGTAAAATTAGCAACTTGTTCTTTAGAAACGAAATGTTTGCGCAGTTCAGCATCAAAGCGAGTTTGAGCAATTGAATTGTAAGCTTTTTGAAGAAATTTATTAGTTTCTGGCGTAAAGAAATAAGTAGGGTAGAGATAGAGATACCGATATTTTTGACTTTCAAAATCTGCACCAGTAGCATTTGTTTTACTCATCAAAATTTGCCGCAACATGATTTCAATTGACCAAATTGAGCAAATTTGCCGTTTCGCTGCTTGCGTGTTAAATAAAATTTGGCGGTTGCTGTAAACTTGGGGAGCAAATAAAGTTGCTGATTCCATTTGTTCAGTTACAGTATAAGCAGAACTAGACATCGCGCACACATTTTCTCTACCTCTTCCTGTTGTAACTTTAGCAGCATGATATCGGTTCAACTCCACTAAAAATTGCTCTGGTTTGGGTTCAATAACTACTCCTGTAGGTAATGAAATTATTCTGTTGACGTAAGTTCGCAAATCATCCCAACCATCAGGAATTTCCAACTCTGCTATAATTGGCTGAATAAGATTAGCTGCACAAGTTACCATACCTTCCATTAGCTCTATATTTTGTGCTAAATCTTTACCTGGATTGTTTTCATAGTATTTAGCTGCTAGATAGTACCAATCAAGCGGAACACCGCCAGTTTTCTTTAATGATTGAATTTGTTTGATAGCAGTTAGTTCCTGTGATAAACCCAAATATTCAGCTAATTTTTGAGTAAGGTCTAAATCTGGGATTACTTTGCGTTGATTTTTTGAAAACTTTTTCTGGTATTCTTTAGCGCGATCGCACCATTTCCCCCATATACCTCGACACAAAGTATCGCCAAATTCTGCTAATCTATCAATTTGAATTTCATTGCCAAATACTAAATTTAAACCACGTGATAAATCACCATTTCTCTGAAAATTTTGTAGGCTTTGGCTACGCTTACTAGCTGATGCTACTTTAGTATCAGGAATAATTCTACAAGCAGCATTGATGCTGACTTTCATTAGTTCATCAACACTGAAAAATAGCCAGTAGTAGTCAGCAAACTTTAAGCCTTTACCATCTCTACTAAAACCTATTTGTCTTTTAGTCAACTGGTTACTACAAAGGCTTTTAATTTTAGCAATAACTTGAGCGGAAATATCATCAGTATTAATAGCAGGAGCATCAACATTAGCTAGATAGACAACACCATTAGATAAATATAATAATGGTATGTAATATTTTTTTGGATGAGCATCAATTAAGGCGTTATTTAAAATGTTTGTGAGGACACCCCGATTGTCAGATAAAGCATGGTAGCTAAACTGTAATTGTCCGTGACTTAAGTCGTTTAATAATTCTGGTAAACCGTCACTGTGACGATTACTTTCTATATCTTGGGGATATTTGATTACCGATGCAAATAAGTCTGCGACTCGCACGAGAGTTTGCAAAACTCCTCTTACTCTAGTATCAAGGCGACATTGTAAACCACGTACTTCTAATCCGCGATCGCTATCATATTTTTCCCCTGCATTATGACTCAGCCAGACAACATCATCAATGTAGCTTTCCCAATCTTTTCCTAAGAATTTATCTAACCCAAATACGATAATATTTTCTCGAACAAATCCACGTCCAAAGTTAAGCGCATCTGATTTATGAGGTGGTTGTTTACGCCAGTCACGGTTTACAAACTTATCAGATGTCGTTAAAAGCCAGTTAGAATAATAAGGAAATTTATCAAAATCGTGCAGAATGTAAGCTGCAATAAATAACCGAATCTCTAACTCTTCGCACTGACGTTTCACTCGATTTGTACCTATATCTACTGATCTAAGCTTTCGCACAATGCGATAGGTAGGAAACAAGCCATTCAATAAATGTGAAATAAAAGATTGATCGTGCTTGCTACGTTCAACATTTTTATTCTCAGCTTTACGATCTTCAGTAAATTGACCTCCTTTAGCAGTTGCTCCTACTAACTGATGAATCAAATTAGGTAAAACATTCTCAGCAAAACTTGTTATAATAAGATCGTCTTCGTTGCCTGCTGCTTCTCTAATTGCATTTTTAAATAAGCGAATTGTGAGTAATTCCCGTTGAAGCGGAGTATCTTGCTCCTCATCGTCATTATCAAAGTTGGAAATTTCTAAAAACTCCTCGAAGTTATCTTCACTCATTTATCTTGTTCCTCTTGTTGATAATCTTGAATAGTTTTTTGTTGGATAATCCACAATTTTGCTGTGACTGACATTAAACCTTGTTCTCGTTAGCTTCTCCACCAGCTAGCAGGTCTAATATTAAGGAAACCTAAATCCGATGTCTTTTAATACAAAGTTTCCCAAACAGACATTCGGATCTGTAAAATTTTTAGCAAATCCATCCTTCATTCTTCTTAGGTTTCCAATACCAAAGTAGAGTTTCTAGCAGTAATGCAGATTTACCAAAAGCAATGGTGTACGGTGGTAACCTGCGATCGCTGCTACTGTATTTGTCAGCTAGAGGATATGCTTGAAAGTGGATAGGTAAACCTAACTTCGCTCGTAGATAAGTGCGATCGCGATCTGAAATGAAGCACACCAAACCTCGATTTGACACCGCATCACTGATTCTATTAATCCCGCTACCATGTGGTTGGTATATTTCTAAACCTTGCAAAACATGCACTTTACCCAACGCAGCAATTTCGCTGATATCTTCTGGATAGTAAAACCGCCAGTCTTCCCGTACATCTCGATAACCAGTCAACCGCAAACAGCACAAAGTCTCTTGGATTCGAGTGGTATTTACTCCAAAAGCTTCTGCTTGACGCATAAATTCGGCTTTGTTCATCCACTCGAATATAAAATTACTGAGAATACCTGGTAAGTTATAAATTTTGAAGCGTTCATGCTCTGCTTCATTTGGGTTTGTAGCATCATAAATTGCACAATCTAACTGACTGCTTCCCCGAAAACTCCGCGCCTCTTCAATAATCTTTTTATTCTTTTTACTCGTTTCCAAACATTGAGTAATTTGTTTATACTTGTGCCAAATATTAACATCAAATGCATTTTCAACATCTTCTTTAAAATTTGTTGCTGTCTCTGGATACTGTGAAGAAAGTGGTTTTAATTCTTGATGCATACAAGCTGATTGAATCGCACCCCAGCGTTTGGGATACTGTCTAAATTCATTCACGAAAGGGTAATGCAAACGAATTGCTTCTGTAAAAGTTACTCGGTCATAATTTTCGCCATCTCGTAAAGGATGCGACTCAACTTCAAATAACCGTTCAACAATGAACTGAGGAACGAGTGCATAGGCTTGATAGATAGGAAAACCTGGATGTCTGCCAATTCTGCCAAAGCGTTGGATAAAATTACCTGCATCAGCACCCTCAAATACCAAAAAGTTAATTCTAAAATCAACTCCTACATCAATCGTAGAAGTTCCTAATAGTAAGTCTGCTTCAGCAACTGATTCCGCTTTTTCGGTTTCACCCGTTAAACCTGTGTTTTCCCTTACCTTAAATCCTAATGGCTCAAAAATCTCTTCAAAATATGACTTTAACTTCTTAACAGCAGCAATTGAATTAAGGATAATTGCCCCTTTGCTATGAGGATAATCTTGAAAGAATTTCAAAATTACTGACTTTGCATTTTCTTGCAGCCAATCATAACTAGAACGCATACTTGGTTCTAAACCTTTAGGAAAATTCAAGGTAATTGATTGACTAATTTGTCGCCAGTTGTCATTAGTAGGCGAAAAGCAATAAGCATTTTGAGAAACTGGATTGATGATTTTATAACTGATTCCCGATCTTGTCAAAAACTCTTGCAATAATTCGCTTGGTGTTGCAGATAAAAATAAAAACTTTTTTCCAGGAGTCGTTGTATGTTTAATTAGCAAAATAGCATTAAAAATACTAGCAACTTGTGGAGAAGAGAAAACATGAAACTCATCAAAAATGAACAAATTATAATTATCGTCTATTTTTCTAAATAACTTGTCGGCATTTTCTCCCTTAAGCTTATCACCCTTTTTATAACGTCTGAGATAACGAAAATCATGGATATAGTGAAAAATATCAGGGTTAGTTAGCAGAATTTCTGCTTGATTTGAGAGATTAATTAATCCTGACTGTTTTGTAGGTAGTTTATTTGTAATAATGAAATCTTCTAAGATTGCTGCATTCAAACGATAAATTTGCGGATCGTGTTTTGGTTGGAATTTGTCCTTATAATTGTGTACTTGTTTTTCCTGATCTCTTGCCAACTCGTTCGTCGGGTACATTGCCAAAGTAGAGATACGACTTGTCATCGCGTGCAGATAGGCAGCTAGACTTTTGCCATCACCAGTCATTGCCGTATTAAAAACTACATCGTAATTGCGTAATGCCTCTAGAGTTGCCGCTTGATGCCAGGAAAGTGACCAATCCTCTGGTAGTTTCACGCCTTCTGGAGTGGGAACCGTTTGAGAATACACAGGCTTGAGAGTAATACAATAATTGGACATATACTTAAATAGTGTCCGTAAGTTTTCGTTTTTTGTTGTTGCCTATCATCTTGGCACGCAAAATAGAGATTGACAAGATCAAATTCGTGTAAAGTGTCCGTATAAAATGAGTCGTAAAGGTCAGTCAATAACACTATCAATTTCAGAGCGGGATAAAGCGCAGCTAGAAACGATCGCTCGTGAATTGGGTATGCTGTGGGGCGATCGCCCAAATATCTCAAAACTTGTCGAAGCGATTGCCCGTCGTCAATTACTTATTGCTTCCAACAGCAATTGGTCTTCAGAACGTATTCAGGCATTAGCCAGGTCTTTTCAAGCTTTAACAGATACTGGACAAGTAGAACAAGCACAAATTATTGCCAACTTACTACTAGAACGCAGCGAAGTGTCCTTACCTTTACGCCGAGATATCGAGCGCTTTTTAGAGAATCTTCCTCCAGCTTGGCGGTTAGAAATTGACCGTTACCTGCTACGTCATCAGCCTTTTCAGCTTTCCTATCAAGATGCTGCGGAACGAATCTGGAACTTCACTGTGCGCTGTGGCAAAATTACCCTACACGAAAAACGCCAGTACCTCGATTGCTGGTGTGAAGAAGAAGGCAACTCAGACATACCCGAACTCGCTCATAATTGGAGTCTACGTTTAGATCGGATTACAGATGCAGCAGTAATTCCTGTTGCAGGTCATTGGCGATCGCAGTTGGATCGTATTGAAGTTGAAATGCACTTATTAGAAGGCTTAGCATTTGCGTATCAAGCCAAACCCGAAGATACGATTGTCGAGTGGTTAGCAGATAACCAGCGAATACGCCGAGTTGTTAGACAAGTGACTTCTAGCTTTTGGTTTTTGCGTGAAGTTATGCAGTATGCACCTGATTGCGTAATTGTATCTCCAGAGTCGATGCGCGATCGCCTCACTGCAAAGCTACGTACCTTGTGCCAGTTGTACGATATCGAAACCAATAGTTAGATCCTGAAAGACACCTTTTCCCAGTTACCAATTACCACTCAATAGTATGAGCTAGCTCAAAGACGAAACCATAAATTCCTGGCAAATTGAGGATAGTTGAGTTGAGAGGGTCAATCGAGATGACCAAGGCTACCCTCATGCAAACCGCACCTGGACACGAAGTTCTTGCCGCCGCAGGTAAAAAATATCTACGTCCTGGTGGGAGAATAGCGACAGAACAACTACTTCAGTGGGCGAATTTTCAACCAGGTGAGACAGTTTTAGAACTCGCAGCGAGTTTTGGCTATAGCGCGATCACGCTTGCACAACGATATGGTGTCACAGTTGTCGGTGTCGAGAAAAAACCTGAAAGTGTCCGCCAAGCGCGTGACAATATTCGTGCTGCAAACTTAGAAAATCAAATCGAAATCATCGAGGGTGACATTTTCCATCTCGACGCAATACCAGGACAGTTTGATTATGTTTTAGCCGAAGCTATCCTGACAATGCAATCTCCACCAGGGAAGGCTAAGATTTTGCAAGGAGTGCGCGATCGCCTCAAACCTGGCGGTAAGTTTCTCTCGCATGAACTATTAGCGCGTGACAACGAAGAACAAATTCGCGCTGAACTTGCACAAGTTATTCGCGTTAATGCAACACCACTTTCTGAAGCTAACTGGATTAATACCTATGAAAGTGCAGGCTTGCACGTCGAAAAAGTTCAGACTGGAGCAATGAGTCTCTTAAATTTTAGACAAATGTTTCAGGATGAAGGGGTTTTTAATACGCTACGAATTTTAGGAAATATTCTAACTCGCGAACCGATCCGTAAACGAGTTTTAGAAATGCGGCGTGTTTTCAACAAATACAATGAGGAATTAGGTTATATCCTCATCTGTGCTACTGCTCAGTAATTTTTAAATAATCCACCAACTCATGTTTAAGTAGAAATTATGACTTCTACCATCAATACTAGTGTGTCTGCGAAAATCCAACTGCGAGAACAAATTGAATACCCTAATACTGGAGTTCTTAGCAAAGTATTAATAAAAGACAACGCTTGTCAATATACGCTATTTTGTCTGGCAGCGAATACAGAAATATCTGAACATACTTCTACTTACAACGCCACAATTAATGTGATTGAAGGTGAAGGAATATTAAACCTTGAAGGGCAAGAAATCGCTTTACAACCAGGTATTTTTGTGTTCATGCCTGCTCATGCACCTCATGCACTAAAAGCAACAGAGAATCTAGCATTCCTCCTCACGCTATCTGAAAAGATTACACAGAGCAACTAGGGGAATTGGTAATAGGTAATGGGTAATGGGGAACTTGAAAAGCTTTTGGCAGCTTGGCAACTAGTATTTAGCCACACAAACGCCAACAGCTAAGCGAAGAGGGCTAATTGCTACCAATGACCTACCAGTTACCAGTTACTAGCCATTAAGTTACGTTTTTCAGCCAATTATTGATGACTTGAGGCACAAATATGCAAGCAACAACATTGTACGAGAAACTCGGTGGAGAGCAGGCTATTAAACAGGTTGTAGATGATTTTTACACCCGTGTTTTAGCAGACGATACTGTTAATTCCTTTTTTGCACATACAGATATGGAAAAACAGCGTCGTCACCAGACTGCTTTCATCTCATTTGCGCTTGGTAGTCCTACTCCTTACACAGGACGCTCGATGGAAAAAGCACACGCAGGTTTAAATTTGCAACCAGAGCACTTTGATGCGATTGTTAAACACCTAAGTGAAGCATTAGAGGTGCATCATGTACCACCAGCAGAAATTAATAAAATTCTCGATCGCATCACAACTTTAAAAGAGGCTGTGTTGTACAAGTAGTGACAACAGTGATGTTAAAGTAAAGCATCTATGAGCTAGCTCATAAAAGTAGTTAAGAATTTTTGTCAGGCTAGAGATACTACAGATGCAACTCAAAATGCAATCTCGATACCTGACGTAGGAGGTGGCTTTTATGGCACCTAACACCGAGAAACTCGCCAAAATTTATTTAGAAAGTTCTTCTGCTGAGATTTCTGAAGAAACTACTAATGAGCTTATTGATTTCATCATGAATCAATTTAGAGCGCTGCCGTTTGCGGTTCAAGCCTCAGAGTATATGCGGTATGACACAGTAGAGGAACTATACGCAGACATTGAAAAAGGACACTTATGGGTATCCATGGAAACCTACGGCGCAGATTTCTACCCGAATCCCTTCTACGGATTTGCATTTCTAGCAGTTCATGACTACGATCACTATCAAACGCATTCTGATTTTAGTCTTGAAGGTGAGATTACAGCATACCGAGCGATCGCCAAGCGTTCTCCCAGCTTAGAGATTCAAAAAATTCTTTACTCTGAGATTGTTCTTAAGTCTGCTGCACATCTCTATCTCGGACATGCGCCAGAACCGAAACTCGTTTTTGCTTGATTAACAGTAACTGCTCAAAAGTGTTCGATACGATGAATTCACACTGTTAATAGCGATGGATAACTTTGATTATGACGTAGTAATTGTAGGTGGCGGTCCTGCTGGTTGTACTTGCGCGCTCTACACTTCCCGTTATCAGTTAAAAACAGTGATTTTGGATAAAAACCCCTCGGCGGGTGCGCTGGCGATTACGCACAAAATTGCTAACTATCCAGGGGTGCGTGGTGAAGTCACAGGAAGTGAATTACTCGACGTGATGCGTCAGCAGGCGATTGAATTTGGAACTGACTATAAACAGGCTCAAGTTTTTGGCATCGATGCTGAAGATACTCAGAAAAAAGTTTACACGCCCGAAGGAACTTTTATCGGAAGATCGCTGGTACTCGCAACGGGAGCAATGGGGCGTACGCCTTCCATACCTGGTGAAACTGCGTTTCTAGGTCGAGGTGTGAGCTACTGTGCAACGTGTGATGCTGCATTTTATCGTAATTGCGATGTTGTTGTTGTGGGAATGAGTCATGAAGCGATCGCCGAAGCGCAAGTGTTAACAAAATTTGCGGCGACTGTGCATTGGGTAACTGCTAAAGATCCTGCCAGAAGCAACGAATACGCGCAAGAACTCCTCGCTCAGCCTCAAGTGAAGCTTTGGAAAAAAGCCCGCTTATCCGCCATTGAAGGCGACGACAGTGGCGTTACAGGCGTTGATTTGTACTTGATGAGCGATAAGAAAACGCAACACGTTCCCGCCGAAGGAGTCTTTGTTTACTTACAAGGAGCCAAACCGATCGTTGATTTTCTCGGCAATCAGATTGAACTCAAACCAGATGGCGGCGTTAAAGTTAGTGAAATGATGCAAACGAGCATCCCAGGAGTTTGGGCAATCGGAGACATTCGCAACACGCCTTTTAAACAAGCAGTTGTAGCCGCTGGAGATGGTTGCATCGCCGCGATGGATATTGACCGCTATCTCAAGCAACGCAAGAACGTCAAACCTGACTGGGGTTAAAAGCATGAGTACTAACAACTTTGTTAAGTGTCGTTACTTAGGTTGGGGTGACTTACAGGAGTTTCGTCAAACCTCGTTAGCCGATAACGAAGCTTTAATTTACACCACTCCTACAAGTGATGTACCAGTTTTAATTCGTGGCTTCCTCAACTGCATTCGCTCAAATGAACTCAAAGCAAAATTACCTGCACAACTTTCCGAAAATGATCTTGTAGGAGCGATCGTGGCAATGGTAAGAAATTTACCAGAAACTTTATTAACAGAATTTGATGAATGGCTAAGGAATACCCAATCAAAATCAACAGATACTGTTGTATGCGCCGCCTTGAGTTGGTAGCTGAAATGGTATTTCTGTCTATGTATAAAATTATCACTACACCATCGCTTCAATCACTTCACAATCTATCGCTACTAACAACCCAAATGCGATCTTTGTCAAACAAATCTACTTGGTAATGACGCTTATATCACAATAATTCACTATCCACAAAAATCTCTCTTTCTTATTTTCTTTGTGTACTTTGTGGTTCGTATCAAAAAATACCCAACCCTCAGAGCAAACTCATATAAAACTTGAACCTACAGAATTAGCATTGCAAAACACTAACTCAATCACTTCCCATCCACACACTTTTAATCGCTATGGCATCAACACTCATAGATTCCCACTCCAAAACACCACGCAAAACACGCCAATTAAGCTTACCAGTGTGGCTAGTTTTAATCTGCATCATTGCCTTTTCTGTTTTATTAGGAACTGGGGCAATTATTTGGAAAAATGCTCCACCCGTACCAGCAACAATTCGCTCTCCTCAACAAGAAATCATACTAACCCAACCAGAAATTCAAGCCGGACAAGAAATTTATCTAGCGCGTGGCGGACAACATATCGGTAGTATTTGGGGGCATGGAAGCTATTTAGCACCCGATTGGACGGCTGATGTTCTTCACCGCTGGGGTTTAGCCACTGCGGGAGTTTTATTCAACGAAAATCCTGAGTTCTCGCAAGCTGATTTAGAAGCTTTACCAGTACCAGAACGCGCTAGCTTACAAGCACAAGTCAGCGAACACTTTAAAACTAATCGATACGATCCACAAACACATGATTTGATTCTCACAAATGCTCAAACTCAAGGTTTGAAACAGGTCTTTCAAGATTACCAAAAACTCTTAGCACGCGGTTCTGCGATTCACTCAATTCCTGATGGATGGTTTAAAGACGATACACAAATTCATAATGTTACAGCTTTCTTTGCTTGGACAGCGTGGGCTGCGGCAGCGAATCGACCAAATGCACCATTTTCTTATACCGCCAATTGGCCGCATGATGACTTAATTGGTAATCAACCACCAGGACAATTTTTAATTTGGTCAATCGTATCAATTGTCGTACTCATTGCCGGAATTGGCATATTTTTATTAGTCTATTTAGCGCAAGAAGAATCTGACGAAGTACAACCAGTACCAGCACGCCCCGCAGTCCGAATTCCGACTCCTAGCCAAAAAGTGACCTCGCTATATTTTGGCGTAGCTATGGTGTTGTTTTTGGTACAAATTCTCATGGGAATGTTTACTGCACACTATGCTGTAGAAGGAGAAGGATTTTACGGAATTCCTTTAAATCAATTTCTTCCTTATGCCGCATCTCGCACTTGGCACTTGCAATTAGCTATATTTTGGATTGCAACGTGTTGGCTTGCAGCAGGATTATACTTTGCTCCGCGTTTTGGTGGTTTTGAGCCTAAAT
Source organism: Gloeocapsa sp. PCC 7428 (assembly GCF_000317555.1). Classification (GTDB taxonomy): domain Bacteria; phylum Cyanobacteriota; class Cyanobacteriia; order Cyanobacteriales; family Chroococcidiopsidaceae; genus Chroogloeocystis. The sequence continues at coordinate 5,153,047 of NC_019745.1, read as the reverse complement.
TTCAAGCATTGGGTAACACAATTCTTCTCATCGCACTCGCTGTCATTGTCGGTGGTTCGATGATTGGTACTTGGGAAGCAGTAACAGGAGTTTTGGATGTAAAAAGTAGTTTTTTGTGGGGACACCAAGGCTATGAATACATCGAATTAGGAAGAGTTTGGCAAGTGTTGCTCATTGCGGGTATGACCTTTTGGTTATGGTTGATGTATCGTGCATTTAAACCTGCTTTGCAAAAAGAGAAAAACCCCACTGGTTTAAGTCATTTTTTCCTTTATAGTGCGATCACAATTCCTTTATTTTATTCAGTTGGGTTGATGTATACTAATCACACACCATTGAGTATTGCTGAATATTGGCGGTGGTGGGTGATTCACCTCTGGGTCGAGGGCTTTTTTGAAGTATTTGCTACAGTTGTTATTGCGTATCTTTGCAGTGAATTAGGCTTTTTGAAGCGTTCTTCGGCGCTAAGAGCTACTTATCTAACGACAATTTTATATCTTGGTAGCGGCGTAATTGGAACTTTGCATCACTTGTATTTTTCTGGTACACCATCTTTTATTGCAGCGATGGGGGCGGTATTTTCGGCATTAGAAGTTGTTCCATTATCTCTAATAGGTTTTGAGGTGTTAAAAACACTAAAACTGTCGCAGGAAGCTGAAGGATTTTATCGTTGGCCTTTACGCTTTTTCATCGCTACTTGTTTTTGGAATTTAGTTGGTGCGGGTGTGTTTGGTTTTTTGATTAATCCCCCGATTATTCTTTACTATTCGCAAGGTTTAAATACGACGCCAATTCATGCCCATTCTGCTTTGTTTGGGGTTTACGGTTGTCTTGCTTTGGCACTCATGCTATTTGCTTTTCGCGAATTTGTACCTGAAGATGCTTGGAATGAAAAGTTACTGCGTTTTGCGTTTTGGGCAATTAATGGTGGTTTGGTCGTGATGTTGGTTTTTGGTTTAATTCCCAATGGTTTTTATCAACTCGTCGAGTCAGTAAATCATGGTACTTGGTTTGCACGGAGTGCAGAAGTCATTACCAGCCCTTGGATGCGATGGACGGTGTGGCTACGAATTCCAGGGGATATTATTTTTGCGGTTGGTACACTGGCAATGTTTGCATTTACTGTAAGAGCAATATTCGCGGTTTTCCGCTTTCCGGTACAAACCACCATTGCAGAATTAAAGCCTACTGAACGTTAATTCCTTGTTAAATAATTTTTAGTCTCCAAGAGCAAACTTGGAGATTTTTTTGTGTCAGGGCGATCGCTACTTTATCTTGACATTAATTGCATTCTATGCACCTAGAACTTGTGGGATTTCAGTTACCTTCTGAAAAAAATAGCCCGTACCTCGGTCTGTATGAATAAATTCTGGGTTTTTGGGGTCTTCTTTCAGCTTGACTCGTAGCCGCGAGATGTGAACATCAACAACTCGGACATCGGCTTGCTGGCGCGGACCATAGCCCCAAATCTGTTGCAATATTTCAGCACGAGATATGACTTCTCCAGCACGCAGAACCAGCAGTTTTAGTAAGTTAAATTCTAAATTAGTTAACCGAATTCGCTCTTCACTAAGCGTGACTTGTCGCTTATTAAAATCAATTTGCAACCTACCTGCGCATACGACTCCCGAACCGGATACGTTAGCGCGATCGACTCGGCGTAAAATTGCTTCAATTCTGACTTCCAATTCCTTAGGAGAAAAAGGCTTGACAAGATAGTCATCCGCACCTAGCTTCAGCCCCGTAATGCGATCTGCAACGTCACCCAAGGCAGTTAGCATAATAATCGGAATATCAGAAGTCTCGCGAATTTCTTGACAAACACCATATCCATCCAGCTTTGGTAGCATTACATCTAAGACTACGAGATCGGGGTCTTCGGCTATGAAGACCTCTAAAGCTTCTTTTCCGTCAGCAGCTGCTACAACTTTGTACCCCACCATAGAAAGCCTTGTGGTGAGAATGCGACGGATCATTGCTTCATCGTCTACCACCAAAATTTTCTTCTTATCGCTCGCCACTATCGAGTACTCCTTGCTTGTGTTCAGCAACTCGCTAGCAATTCTTGTTATGGCTAAATTGACCCATCATTAAGATTGCCTCGCGTTTTGAACCTGAAGCGTTTTGAGATGAGTTATTACGGTCTTGATAACAAATGATAACAAATGTTTTCATAAAACGGTGGGCTTAGCCGCAGCAAAGCTGTTTCCAAGAAATGTTTTTTTAGCTCGATGCGTATGTTCATACAGGATAGGGCTTTGGTAAGATAGCGATTTAGCAGTTGAGATATCACAATGTTACACAAGCGTGAGTGACTACTTCAAGCTCTTATAATTCATTGTTACAACTTCTGTGACTCACTGGCGAACTGTTATCATCAAAGGTCAAAGCTTACACTCAGAAGACTGACATGGCAAATCCCTTCCTTGGTGTTAGGATTCCTCCTGAGTTAGAACAGGCGATTCTTGCCAGGATGAAAGAAACAGGGCAGTCTAAATCAGAAATCGTGATTAGCGCCCTTAGGTCTTATTTGGGCATGATGTCTTGCCATGAAAGGCTAGATAATGTCGATCAAAGGTTGTCAGCACTAGAAAAAGGCGTTAAAGAAGCTCTAGAATTGATGGTTCTGTATAGGCAAAAGCATAGCGTTTATCCTACAAACCATAGTTTTGATCGTCATTCAGATGTATAATTTAATTTCAATATTGCAGAAGTAGGGTAAATTTACTCGGTCCTTTCTAATTCTCCACGCGCGATCGCTTCCAATTTCTCCATATCCGAAATCGCGATCTTTCCACCTCGATAATAAGCAAGGCAGTTAAGACTTTTAATTAATCTTACGCATTCTTCATAAGTAATGCCAATACTCCGCGCAATGCGATAGTAAGGTAACTTGACGTGTAAATACTCGCCATCTTTAGTATTTTTGGTGCCGTATTCTATCGCAGAATAATGAATTAATCTTGCTAAGCGCACGATCGCGCGTTCGGAAACTAAACCATGAACTGTTTCATGCAGTTGTTGCAGGCGCGAATTGAACACCATCAGCATCTGTAAGGCAACATCAGGATTTTGCTGAATTGCGCTGAGTAATGCATCGCGCTCGACAGTTAGAATTTGACAATCCGTTTCTGCTGTTACGGTTGCTGGGGCAATTCCGTTACCCAAAAGTGCTGGCGCGGCAAAAATTTCTCCGGCACGTAATGCCCGTAAAATCGTTTCTTTGCCTGTCGTTGCGGTTTTGGTAACTTGTAATGCTCCATCGATGAGAGCATACAATTTAGCTGGCAAGCGATCGCCTTCATGAAATACAATTTCTCCTTGCAAATATTGGCCGACTTGTGTATGAGGTTGCAACTTCAACTTGTCTGGAGTTTCCAAACCTGCCAACACACTGACTTGCGAAATTTGCTCAATACTTGCTTGCATACGGTCATTGCTGGTAATTGGACATTAGAAAGAATATCTACTAATTACCTATTGCCTATTTCCGCCTAATTGTGATTTTAGTTATTTAGGAACTCCCAGCAATTCCCATAGCCTTGAGTCGGTATAATCAGGAATAACTAAGGTCGCGCCTAGTTCATACAGTTCGCTGGGTTCTTGAGTCGTAGCAATACCGACAGTTTTAATACCGGCGGCAACCGCCGATCGCATTCCCGAAGGTGAATCTTCAAAAGCTAAAGCTTCGCCTGGGGTGATGCCAAACTCTTTAAGAATATACTCATAAGGCGCAGGGTCAGGCTTAGGGATACCAACCTCAGCGGAGATAACAACGCGGTCAAATGCGGTGGAAAGCTGCAATACCTCTAACATATATTCCGCATTCGCACGCGGCGCGTTTGTAACTAATGCTTGTTTAAGTCCGCGTTCGGTTCCCCAGGCGATCGCGTTGCTAAGTCCAGGAAGTGGCGTGAGAGTACCCGCAACTTGGCGAAAACGGGCTTCTTTGCGATCGCTAAACTCATAAATTGCGTTTGTTGACCACTCTGGCATAAAATCGCGCACGATTTGGGGATTGAGTCGCCCACTCATGTGATTTTTGTAGAACTCTTCATCAATCTCAATACCGTATTCCTGCAATATTTCGCGCCAAACTTGGTAATGGAGAGGATCGGTATTGACGATAGTTCCATCAAGGTCGTACAAAATTGCCGCCAGCATGATTCTTTACGGTGAAAGCCTATTGCTGACATTAACATAATTAACTCCTGCACCTGTGTACATTATCTGTTGTTTCTTTAACCTCATGCTGATTTATAAGTGTCAGGGTAGATGCGCTAGATGGCGGTAATCAGAAAAATATTAACCACAGAGGCATAGAGAGTACGCAGCGAAGATTTAGAAAACAGAGTTTATACGGTAAGCGTATTTCTACTTCTGCTAAAGAGTTGTTGGCAGGAAAATAATAATGTTTGTACAAGATAAATTTCTTTGGGGTGTTGCGAGTGCTGCTTATCAAGTTGAAGGCGGTTATCAGGCTGATGGTAAAGGACGCTCAAATTGGGATGTTTATACGAATGACTATCAGGTGACTAAGGCGTTTATTGACAAACAGCATACGGGAAATGTTGCGATTAATTTTTACGAGCGATCGCAGTATTTGCAAGATATTGCGTTGATGAAACAACTGGGTGTCAATGCTTATCGCTTCTCAATCGCCTGGTCGCGTATTCTTCCTAATGGGACGGGTGAAGTCAACTCGCAGGGTATAGCTTATTACAATCAGTTAATCGACGATCTTTTAGCAAATGACATTGAACCTGTCATCACCAATTTTCATTGGGATTTGCCGTATAAATTACAACAAAGAGGTGGTTGGAGTCATTCTGATTCGGTTCAGTGGTATGTGGAATATACTAATGTTTTGTTTACGAATTACGGCGATCGCGTCAAGAAATTTATTACGTTTAACGAACCTTTTATTTATCTATTTTTCATTGAACCTTTAGCACACAATGCGATCGCGAAAAAGGCAAATCCTTATGCGATCAGTAATGAAACTTACGGCAAACAAGCAGAAGCAGTACATCATTTGTTATTAGCAAGTGCGATCGCCACTCAAAATTATCATCAGTTAAATTTAGGTGGAGTCATTGGCATTACTTTAAGCTTTACGCCGACTATTCCGCTAGATGCAAATAATATAGAAGATGTCCAAGCAGCTACTGTGTTTGATGGTTTGCATAATCGCTGGTTTTTGGATGCCATTTATAAAGGCAAATATCCAGATGATATTGTGAAATTGCACCAGAAATATAATCCTGCTCTTCAAGTATCAGCAGCGGATATGCAGTTAATCGCTGCGCATAAACCAGATTTTATTGGTGTTAATTTCTATGCGCCAGCCTATATCAAAGCCGATGCTTCCGCACCTTACGGGGCAGAGTGGTTCTCAACGAACCCAGATGAGGTGAAAATGTTTAATGGTCCTGTTCGACCAGAGTATCTTTATCAGCTGCTGGTGTGGATCAAAAATGAGTATGGCAATCCGACGATATACATTACCGAAAACGGTGCAGGTTTTGGTGCGGCTGACGAACAGCTAAACGGAAATATTGTTAAAGATCGTTTACGTACTGACTACATCAAACGTCATATTGATAGTGCTTTACAAGCAAAACGCGATGGTGTAGATTTGCGCGGATATTTTCTATGGAGTTTTTGCGATAACTTTGAGTGGCTGTTTGGGTACGACAAGCGCTTTGGCATTGTGTACGTTGATTTTGATTCGCAGCAAAGAACGCCGAAACAAAGTTTTTACGCATATCAGCAGATTATTAATGAACGCAAGTGCGAATGAATTCGCGGCTGCATAAACAAAGTTCACCTGCGTGGACTTTTGAATCAAAATAGTATGCGCAGACACACTTGGTTTCGTTAGCCTCGACTGCAATCGGAGGCTTCACACCGCGATCGCTGGACGATGTTGACTCAGTGTTATAGCGGCTTCGAGTTGTGCGGCTAAGGCGATTAAAGTCGGTTCTGCGGCGGGACGACCGACAAGTTGTATACCAATTGGTAAGCCATTATTATCAAAACCTGTGGGAAGTGCGATCGCGGGTTGACCGCTAGCATTAAATGGCGGACATGGTGCAATCCAGTTAACCATTTGTTGCAATGTCGCTTCTGCATTTAAATTAGCCCATTCACCAACAGTAATTGGCGGGTGCATATACGTTGGCGTGACTAGCACATCTACAGACTCAAAGAAGGCAACAATTCGACGGGCGATCGCTTGCATTTGTGATACAGCCCGTAAATAATCTCCCGCAGTTCCGCTTTGTGCGAGTAGCCACTGATTGAGTGGTTGCAGAACTTCTTGCGGAATCCCGCTAGCACCTACTGCGGATTGCCAAATGCGCGTAAAGGGTTCAATTAAGCCGCTAAAATCAGGGCAACCTGGTTCGACAATATGTCCCATGGTTTGTAGTTTTTTGACGGTATCGTGTACCGCTTGTTGACATACCGCATCGGCTTCCCCAATTGGTGGTATTGCTGTTGTAAACGCAATGCGTAAACGTCCTAATTGTTGCGTCGTTGCTGCAAGAAAACTTGGTTCAGGATCGGGTAGCCAATACGGATCGCCCGTGGTATAACCAGACATGACATCAAGTAACGCTGCTGCATCTGTAACTGTACGCGCAATCGGACCATTAGAAGAAAGACCACTCAAGCGATCGCCGACAGGTGCCCATGATACTCTACCGCGTGATGGCTTAATTCCAACTAAACCACAACAAAATGCGGGACCGCGAATCGATCCACCTGCGTCCGAACCTTGCGCGATCGCACACAACCCAGCGGCGACGGCTGCGGCTGCACCTCCACTCGAACCTCCTGCGGTATGATTTAAGTTCCAAGGATTGCGCGTTGGTGGAAATCCTGTGGGTTCGGTATAGGGAAAAGAACCGAGTTCGGATGTTGCGGTTTTTCCTAAGATTGTGAATCCTGCATGGCGAAGGCGCGTAACGACTCCATCATCGTAAGTGGCGATTTCGTTTTTTAAGACTGGAACGCCGTAAGTACAGGGAACACCCGCAACAGGATTGAGATCTTTAATTGCGGTCGGTACGCCAAAAAATGGTGGGAATTCGTCGCTTCTACTCAATAACTCTGTTTTGGCTTTCGCATCGGCGATCGCAGTTTCTGCCATGACAGTAAAATAACTACCAATTTGACCATCGAGTCGCTGAATGCGTTCTAAGTAAAGTTCGACTAATTCGAGGGGCGATACTTCACCGCTGCGGATTAACTGCGCTTGTTCGAGGGCGGAGGTAAAGGCTAAATCAGTTTTGTTCATAGTGAGTGATCTATCGCGATCGCATTCGCAAACGAGTCTAGCAGGAAATTCTTCTTCATCTTATAGTAGGGGTCAGAGATTAGAGGTCAGACGTTAGAGCGAGCAATGTCCTCAGCTATACTTCCATTGCTATAGATTTTTAATGAGGAGTACGCCGATTGACTCGATCTGGACCCGATCCCAACCGACCTTATCCGATGGTCGATCAGCGTCGTGTTTGCTTTATCAAAAATTTTATTAAAGCACCAAATATTATTGTTGGCGATTACTCGTACTACGACGATCCGGTCGATCCGGAAGGTTTTGAGAAAAATGTTTTGTATAACTACGGCGGCGATCGCTTAATTATTGGCAAATTCTGTGCCGTTGCCACAAATGTAAAGTTTATTATGAACGGCGCAAATCACAAACTTGATGGCATATCTACGTATCCTTTCCCGATTTTTGGACACGGTTGGGAAACTGCGCTTGATCAGGTAATGAATTTACCCAGCAAGGGCGATACTGTCATTGGCAACGATGTTTGGATTGGCTACGAATCGCTGATTATGCCAGGAGTTAAAATTGGTGACGGTGCAATCATTGCTGCAAGATCTGTCGTCGTAAAAGATATTCTCCCTTACACCGTTGCTGGCGGTAATCCTGCACAACGACTTAAGCAGCGATTTAGTGATGCAGAAATTGAGCAATTACTTGCAATTCGGTGGTGGGATTGGGATATTGATAAAATTACCCGCAATATTAATTTAATTATGGGTAGCGATGTGAATAGGCTATGCAATGCTTTATAAAGCACATTTTCAAAGATGGAATTTTAACCATACTTAAAGCAAAGAGGTAGTTTGTTGCGAGTCACATCCTACCTCCCTAAAAAGAAACGCTTTTAGAACTAGTCTAAACTTTTGTTCGATCTGTCAAAATCTCATAACCACTATCGGTGACTAATACGGTATGCTCGAACTGTGCTGAAAGCGAATTATCTACTGTTACTGCTGTCCAGCGATCGCTTAGTGTCCGAGTCAGTTTAGAACCAGCGTTTAAAATTGGTTCGATGGCGAGGGTCATTCCCGCCCTTAACTTCACGTTAGGCATTTCGCGCGTGCGGAAGTTAAACACAGAGGGTTCTTCATGAAGGTTACGACCGACACCATGACCTGTAAAATCTTCGACAATTACAAAGCCATTTGCTTCTACATGGTCTTGAATTGCGCCCGCAATATCCATGAGATAGTTTCCGGCTTTGACTTGTGCAATGCCTTTGTATAATGCTTCTTCGGCTACGCGAATCAATTTAGCAGCTTCAGAAGACACATCACCAACCGCAATCGTAATACACGAGTCACCGTGAAAGCCTTGGTGGTATGCGCCCGTATCAACTTTTAAAACGTCGCCGTTACGAATGACTTTCTTCGGATTAGGAATACCGTGGACAACTTCGTTGTTGATACTTGCGCAGATCGAACTAGGGAAGCCGTGATAGCCTTTGAAGCTAGGAGTTGCATCCATTTCGCGGATGCGCTTTTCGGCGTAAGCGTCTAAGTCTGCTGTTGTCATTCCTGGCTGTACCATCTCAGAAATTTCTTTGAGCACTGTAGCTACAATCTTTGCCGATTGACGCATGATCTCGATTTCACGCGCTGATTTGATTTCAATACCTCTGCGTTGCTTTTTCTGACGCGGGGCTTGAGTCGGTTGAGATAGTAAGTTGCTAAGAATGTTCATGAGATATCGATGTAATGACTGAGGGTATGCAGAATGACGACTACAGCAGATTTTTTTGCTGTCAATCAATTGAGCGATCGCCGTAGTTTTGGCATTTTTATCAAGTATTACTTTCTATTCTAAAGTAATTTATCTTATCGCTACAGACGAGCGCGCACAGCATAGCACTAAAGCGATCGCAATTTTCATCGGTTGATGGCGCTTCTTCCAGGTCCGGCGGTAACGACGACAATATTGTTTGGTTGCAACAACTCTTTTGCTGCTTGATTAACTTGAGTCAGCGTTACTGAATTCAACTTTTGCGGAAACGCACGTAATTCTGCTGCACCTAGTCCATAGACTGCATTCATCAAAATTTGAGTTGCAATGCTATCAGGATTAGCTAAAGAAACGGTATATCCGCTTGTGAGCGATCGCTTCGCGGTATCGAGTTCGTTTTGACTGACACCTTGATTGTGAACTTGCTGTAACAATTGAGTGGTGCTAGCAATTGCCCGCGCTGCATCTTCTGGGGAGGTTTGCATTTGAATTAAAAATGGACCAGCGTTTCTACCTGCTTGGAAATAGCTATAAATGCCATAAGTTAATCCTTGGCGATCGCGAATTTCAGTACCTAGACGACTTGACAGCGTATCTCCACCTAAGATTTGATTTAATAGCAAAGCACTATAGTAGCGCGGATCGCGTCGCTCAATGCCGCGATAACCCATCAACGTAATTGCTTGAGTTTTGCCAGGTAGAACAGGACTGCGCCGGATTACAGATTGAGGTAGCGACACTTGCGGGTAATTCACCGTAGGCGGTTTACCTGGAGATCGCCAGTTTTTCAATTGTTGTTCGAGAAGCGATCGCACTTGTTGCGGTTCAAAGTCTCCAACTAAAGTTAAAATCACTTGATCGGGGCGATAATGCTGCTGATAGAAACGCATCACATCTGCGCGGCTAATTTGCTGCAAGCTTTCTGCGGTGGGGAAGCTATGGTAAGGATGATTTGGAGGATAAATTGTCTGTTGAAATTGGCGTCGCGCTACCTGCGCAGGTGAATCTAACTCTAGCTTTAAATTCGTCAAAGCACGTTTTCGTGCGAGTTCCAATTCATTCGCAGGAAAATTCGCATTTTGCATCACATCCGCAAACGTCTCAATTAAAACGGGTAAATCTGTCGCTAAGCTGTAGCCAGTCGCGTCCACTCCTTCGCGAAAAGCCGCGAATTCCAACCTTGCGCCGCGATTTTCTAGCGATGCAGCTAATGTTTGCGCATCTTTCGTCTTTGTGCCATTCATCAAATTATCTGCGGTGAGTGCAGCTAGTCCAGCTTTCGTATTAATATCGTGTTCAGAACCTGCTTTGATGTAGCCACTGAGTGTCACTGTCGGCGTACTTTTATCGGGTAAAAGTAAGACTTCTAGCCCATTTGTCAGTTTAAATTGCTCAGGTAACTGACGCGCGGTTGGTGTTGCTGATTCGATGGGTGGTAGGTATTTGGCAACTTCTGCGGGGTCAACGGGTGGTCCTGCGGTGAAGCTTTCGTGCGTTTGCGTTGCATCTGCTGCGCCAACAGACTGATCTGCGGCGATCGCTGTTGGTTCAAAAAAGCCGACTCTGCGTTTTTCTGGTTGCAAGTAAGTATTTGCAACGCGTTGGACATCCGCTGCTGTGACTTGTTCGATTGCGGCTAAATAGCGGTCTGTAAAACGATAATTACCCGCTGTTGTTTGGTCATAACCGAGTTGCATTGCTTGCGAGGTAATATCGCGATTACTTAAAATGACTGTCGCTTTGACTAAGGCTTTCGCGCGGTTAACTTCTGCTTGCGTAACGCCTTTTGTTTGCAGTTGCGCGATCGCCTGTTGCATCACACCATCGATTTTAGACAATGCTTGACCTGGCGCGGCGGTTGCTGCAAGGTTATACCAACCAGATGATTTCATGCTAGCGACATAACCGCCAGCATCGCTTGCCAACCCCGATTCGATTAATGCTTGATACAGCCGTGAATTCCTACCTTCGCTGAGAATGTAATCCATGACATCGAGCGCTGGTACATCGGGATGATTAACGTTCGGTAATGGATAAACTGTCTGTAATGAAGCTGCTGCGCCTGGTTCGCGCAAGACAATTGGCGTATTAGCTATTTGCGGCTCGTTGTTTGTGTTAGACTCTGGTCTACGACTTTGAACGAGTAGCGATCGCAATTTCTCTGTTCTACTAGCGCTAAGCGTTGACTCTTGATTGGGGATTTTGCCGAAAGTCTCATTAATCGTTGCTAAAGTTGTATCTGTATCAAAATCCCCCACAACAACTAAAGTTGCATTCTCTGGGCTGTAGTAATTACGGTAGTATTCGCGGACTTGCTCGACTGTAAAGTTTTGCACATCGGCTTGTGTCCCGCCGATAGGTAATCCGTAAGGGCTATTAGGAAACACTGCCCGCATGACAGCGCGACTAAGGCGATAGCCTGGGTCATTTTCGTATCCTTGCAACTCAGAGATGACAACTCGTTTTTCACTTTCGAGTTCCTCGGCATTAATTAACGCATTTTGCATCCGGTCTGCTTCTAGCGTTAGCAATGCTTGCAACTTGTTGCGTTCTACTGTCCCAAAGTAAGCCGTTTGGTCGTAGCTGGTAAACGCATTCGAGTCACTTCCTAAAGCACTAAATAAGCGTCCAAACTGAATCGGGCGATCAGTTGTTCCTTTGAATAACATATGTTCTAATTGGTGCGCAATGCCATTCACTCCTGGTGCTTCATCCCGCGAACCAATTTGATACCACAATTGTACGCTCACGACGGGCGCGGTACGAACTTCTTTTGTCAATACTGTTAGCCCATTTTCTAGTACTGTCTTGCGGACATTTTCTGTTACTGAGAGCGGTTGATTGACTACTGATGCATTCGTCTCAGCCTGTACAGGTGCTGGTTGTGTTGCAGCCCAACTACTATTTAGTAGTAAAACTCCACTTAGGCAAAAGCTAAATAATAAAATGGCTAGCCGCTGGCGGCGTTTGGAGAAGAACACGAGTATTTATTCCTTATAACTCAGACTTTTTTATATTTTCAATCGACCTTCGCGGACTATTTTTGTTTCCTTTTCGCTTCGCAGTCAATCTCCTTTATTGACTGCGACAAGCGTATGTATAATATGTAACCTTAATTATGTGTTATGTCATACACTATTATCAGTTGGAAAAAAGCATAAAAAACCTCAAAAATGCCAACTTTGGGTAGAAAAACTTGACTGCAAAATCTTTCTTCCGGTGTAAGTATGAGTTAGCTATCGAGACTAACATTTTAATAAAGATTACAAACCCGTCTGAAATTAAATTTAAGTTGGTTAATTGCAGGAATTTTACCACAAATTATCCAACTGAATTTAATACACCGCAGTCAAAGAGAGGGAGAATACTGTGTTTTTTCACAAAAAAGAACCAATTCACGTTGTCAATATTGATGAAGCAAACCCCCGTTTTGCCCAGCTACTGCTAGAGCAGTTTGGGGGAGCAACAGGCGAACTTTCTGCTGCTTTACAATACTGGGTGCAGTCATTCCATGTTGAGCATTCTGGCATCAAAGATATGCTTCAGGATATTGCAATTGAGGAATTCGGTCATTTAGAAATGGTCGGTAAGCTGATTGAAGCGCACACTAAAAATGTAGACCAGACAGAAGCCTACAAAAGTACATTGTTTGCCGTACGTGGTATGGGACCTCATTTCTTGGACAGCCAAGGTAACGCTTGGACGGCTACCTATCTCAATGAAGGTGGTAATGTAGTCCGCGACCTACGCGCTAATATCGCGGCTGAAGCGGGTGCGCGTCAAACCTATGAGGATCTTATCAAATTAGCCCCTGATGAGGGTACTAAGAAAACTTTAGTACATCTACTCACGAGAGAAATTTCTCACACTCAGATGTTCATGAAAGCTTTGGACTCTCTGGGTAAGCTTACCGATCCATTCTTCGGTGAAATTCAGCCGGATGAAACCGTAGATATCTATTATAATCTCTCTACAAACGGTAA